>JBAZCD010000375.1:0-3613 GCA_041671205.1 Pedobacter sp. | reverse complement strand
GGGTAATATCATCCAGAATCCGTATTGCAAGCCCCGGTCCGGGGAAAGGGTGCCTTCCTAGAAGTGAACTGTCCATCCCTAATGTTTTGCCTACTCTTCTCACTTCATCCTTAAAGAGAGTATTTAAAGGTTCAACCACCTTAAGTTTCATAAAATCAGGCAATCCGCCTACATTATGATGAGATTTAATGGTCGCCGACGGGCCTTTTACAGATACCGACTCAATCACATCAGGATAAATGGTACCCTGTCCGAGCCATTTAACATCCTGTACTTCATGAGCTGCGTCATCAAAAACCTCAATAAATACCCGGCCAATGGTCTTTCTCTTCGCTTCAGGGTCTTTAATTCCGGCAAGCTGGCCAAGAAAACGGTCTCCTGCCCTCACTCCCCGAACATTCAATCCCATATGCTGGTAAGAATCAAGAACCTGTTCAAACTCATCTTTACGCAATAAACCATTATCCACAAAGATGCAATGAAGATTTTTACCGATAGCCTGATGAAGCAGAACCGCCGCCACGGAAGAATCTACACCGCCCGATAAGCCCAAAATCACTTTATCATCCCCTATTTTTTCTTTCAGGGATGCTATCGTGGTTTCGATGAATGCATCCGGAGTCCAGTCCTGGCTGCAGCCGCAGATATCTACCAGGAAATTTTCAAGAAGCTGCTTTCCGTCAGTGCTGTGAGTTACTTCAGGGTGGAACTGAATCCCATAAACATTTGTATTCTTTATGTGATAGGCCGCAACCTTTACAGAATCTGTGCTGGCGATGATCTCAAAATCATCAGGTATCGATGCGATCGTATCTGCATGCGACATCCATGTTTGAGAACCCTGAGAGATATTTTTAAACAAAGGATGCTTATGATCAATATAATCGAGACAAGCCCTTCCATATTCACGTGTGGATGAGGCTTTTACCTCACCACCCGAAGTATGTGCGATATATTGAGCCCCGTAACAAACTCCCAGGATCGGAAATTTATCCTGTAAATCCTTATAATTGATCTGAGGTGCATCAGCCTGTCTTACCGAGTATGGGCTGCCCGAAAGGATAATACCTTTCACTGTGCTGTCAAATTCAGGAAGATGGTTGAAGGGATGTATCTCGCAGTATACGTTTAGCTCTCTGACTCTCCGGGCAATAAGTTGTGTGTATTGCGACCCGAAGTCAAGAATGATGATTTTTTCTTGCATGCGCAAAGTTAACTTTTTTGTACAGAGGCTGAAAGTATTATATAAGCTTTTGATGCATTTATGTCTAATGTAATTAAATTGATAAATTTGTTATTGAAATATGCATTTATCCTCAACTGTATCTTTTAGCGCTCATTTAGAGTCTGTAGATGGCCCGATGGTGCATCATGTCATTATTATTCCTGATGATGTTGCAAAACAGTTTATTAAAGGCAAGGGTTCTGTCCGTATTTTATGCAGTATCGGAGATAAACCTGAATTTCCCTGCGCACTGATTCCACGGCATGGCAGATATGTGATCATTGCAAGTTTAAAGCTGATCAAAGAGAACAATCTGTTTATTGGGTCGGCTTTAAGCATGTCTGTACGTACAGATCCGGGTAATGGACTTGAACTTCCTGAAGAACTAAGCGAAGTACTTGCACAGGACGATTTCGCATATCAGGCGTACACTACCCTTAATGACGGAGGGAAAAGAGGCTATCTCTATTATATACGACAGGGAAAATCTGTTGAAACCCGTATTAAACGAAGTTTTGAGATTGCAGAGAAGCTAAAACAGAGACATGGTGGCAGGCAATAAGTTATACGTTTTAAGTTATACGTTTTAAGTTATACGTTGTTAGCAGGTGATCGCTGAACATAACACCGATAGCTAACAGAAGACCAGCAAGTAATTGGACAGATATTTGCTTGGATTAATTAATGAAGTCAATGATTTTAAACAGTTTACTATTTTTGGTATTATCCTCATGTGATGTTCCATCCGGAGATCATTATATTCCTAAGCATGTGACGAATACAAAACCGGTTCGTGTTATTGCAATGACACTTTCTGAGGCTGCCAATGATTCTCTGGCGACCGAAACTATTAATACCAAAAAGACTAAAGCAGAACAATTGGTTAATTTTGCAGAGACTTTAAAAGGGATTACCTATAAATATGGCTCTTCAGATCCCCGCATTGGATTTGATTGCTCCGGTTTCATCAGCTATGTTTTCAATCGCTTCGAAATCCGGGTTCCAAGAGCTTCGAAGGAATTCACTTACGCAGGCAGGGAAATAAAACTAAAAGATGCAAAACGCGGTGATTTAATCTTGTTCACCGGGACCGACAGTACGAAGCGTGTGGTTGGGCATATGGGGATAATTACTGCCAATGAAGGCAATAGCCATCAGTTTATTCACTCGACTTCGGGCAAGGCATATGGTGTAACCGCAACGCCTTTAAACAGGTATTACCAGGGGCGGTTTGTTAAGGTTATCCGTATTTTTAAGGAAGACGAAATCTAATCAGGCTCCAAATACTGAAACAGGAAAATTGCTCTGATCAGATGATGCCATAGAGTGAGCCTCCGGAAATTCCAAGCCGGTCAACTCTTTTCTCTACTTCAGCATCTTTTATTAGTTCTGGTGCGTGATGTTTCTTAATTCGGGCATCAATGATCATGGGGCCTTTGCATCCCCAGTGCTTATGTTCGGTAAATGAATTAATACCGTAAATATCATGTGAAGGATTACTTCTGGTAAAGCTCACCCAAACAAAATTATTGATGGAATCTGCCACAAAGCCGGCATCATCGCATAAAATAAAAAGCGGCAGACCATCCAGCTTTGTTGAAGATAGTGCGACATTCAAAATCTCAATTTCAGATTCTGTCTGTTCATAGCTGATAAATGGCAGAGACTCAATCGCCAGCACTCCCGGCATAACCATCTTATAATTAGAAAAAGGTCCTGGAAGTGAGAAAGACGAGGATAATTCAGTCCATAGGTCACGTTTCTTATCCCCTGCCGCTGCAATAGCCACTTTAGAGCCTGAATTAATATCTGTGCCGCTATAATCGAGTGTATCAATCGTTGTTCTGGTATAAAAATGGAGGTCGCGACTGAGGTCGATACGTTCAAGAATATGCTTAAAAAACCCGGGAATATCACTTGTTTTTAGTGAAGGGTTATCTTCTTTGCTGCAAATGAACACATACTTCGCAAGGCTCAACTGACTTTTTCCCAATATATGATTGGCAATGGTCAGTATCTCCTGAGGCTTTTTTTCCTTCAGATACGGGGTATAACGCTCACTTCCTATAGCAAAAAGTAATGGGTGAACACCCGCAGCATCTACCGCGTTTACTTCATGTAAACCCGGAATTTCTTTAGGTATAGCCGACCCGGTAATTTCATGGATCAGCGCTCCAAAACTGGTGTCTTCCTGTGGCGGCCGTCCAACAACGGTAAATGACCAGATGGCATTTTTACGATGATATACATTCCTGACTTTCAACAGCGGAAAAAGATGTTTCAGACTGTAATAACCCAAATGATCGCCAAAAGGTCCTTCAGGTTTATTCTGACCAGGTTCTACCGTACCAGTAATCACAAAATCAGCATCGGAAGAGATACAGAATC
>JBAZCD010000374.1:0-3616 GCA_041671205.1 Pedobacter sp. | reverse complement strand
GCAACTTCTGATTTGTAATTCTTAGATTTAAAAAACAACTATAAGTAGCTTAAATACAACTATAAGTGTTGGTAGTTTTCTCTTTCGGAAAGTTCATCTGCATAGCTTTGCTTATCGAAAACTAAATAAAAGATTTACAATGGAAACTAAGATGATCGGCAATAAAATTGCCACAGCAAGAAAGAAAATAAACATGTCGCAGGCACAACTTTCTCAACTTCTTTTTATCAGTCCGCAAGCGGTTGGAAAATGGGAACGCGGTGAGTCAATGCCGGATATATTAACCCTTAGCCGCCTGGCAGAAATTCTGGCTGTTGACCTGAACTATTTTTCAGAAAACTTTCAATCTGATGATAATCAAATGACTTCCAAAATATCGGCTGAAGATATTGAAGACATTGACCAGACTACGCAGCAACCACTTACACAAGAGCGTCAGGTTAAAATAAATCTTAGGGCGGTCAATCTGCAGGAGAGTGATTTTGCGGGCACTGTATTACACAAAGGAAAATTCAAAGCGAGTCCCTTATTCCGGGCCGACTTTGCGGGCGCCGACTTAACAGGCAGCTCATTTGAGGTCTGCGATGCGCGTGAAGCTACTTTTGACGGCGCAAATCTGACAGACTGCAGCTTTTCCATCACTGACCTTAACGGAGCGAGCTTTCACAAATCCATTCTTGTACGTACCGATTTTAACAAGTCATCACTTATCGGAACCAGGTTTACAGATGTGAACCTGATTGATGTGAAATTAACAATGACCGACCTCAGAAAAACGATTTTTGATAACTGCACCTTTACAAACGTTGATTTCAACTATTCCGATCTGCGGGGTATGCATTTTGAAGGTCATACCTTTATCGGTGTACAGTTCGACAAATCTGCTCTGAACGACGTTTCGTTTACAGGAGCAACCCTCAGGAACGTATCATTCCGTCTGCCTTTCTCTTTAACAAACAAATCTTACCGTGCCTTCAAGACGGTCGGCTTTGACGGCGCGATGATGGATAAGCTAACCTATGCCGGACTGAAAGGTCTTTGGGTCGTCGATCTGTCAAAGGTCATCCTTATTTAAACCGGAATATCATGGAAGCTTGTTCAGCTACCCCTAACCGACGATTCCCTGACAATCAACAAAGGCTCAATAACAATTTTATCAGGTTCTCCTTCATAGGGATTTGCATTATTACTCATTTTAAAAAGTAACCGGGCAGCCACCTCTCCCATCTCGACTGTCTTTTGATTTATCGTAGTCAGGCTTGGAGAAATATGCTCGCTAAAACCTTCATTCGAAAAGCCAACTATGCCCACATCCTCAGGGATTCGGTATTTTTGAGCCTTTAATGCTTTTATTGCTCCCAGAGCGGTGAAATCTTCAACAGCAACGACGGCATCCGGAACTTTTTGAAGCTGCAATAGCTTTTCCATACATTCAGTTCCTGATTTTATGGTGTTTTTACCATAAATGATCAGTTCTTCTTCAACAGGGATATTATACTTTCTCAGAGCGTCCAGATATCCGCGCAAGCGCTCATTAAAAATTGGAATATGCTTTAAGCCTGAGATGTAGGCAATCCGTTTATATCCGTTTTGAATAAGATGCTCGGTGGCAATAAAACCTCCTTTGTAATTATCTATCGTTACCGTCGGTACAGGAATATTTTCGTTAACAGTATCAAATAAAACCAGCGGAATATTGCGTTTCTTAACTTCCAGGTAATGCTGATAATTAATGGTCTGCTTCCCCATCGTGGCAATAATTCCGTCAACGCTAGACTGGATAAAAGTATCAATACCTTTTATTTCATTTTCGGGCAGTTCATGCGACTGATACAATAAAATACTATAACCATTTTGGTTAATGATATTTTCCATACCGAATATAATGGAACCAAAAAAACTCTTGTCTGCACTCGGAATAATGACTCCTATAATTTTAGTTTGACCTGACTGTAGCGAAGAAGCAATTTTATTCGGTCTGTAATTTAACCTGGCAACTGCTTCATTAACCCGCTGTTTGGTTGAGGCACTGATAGCGGGATGCCCGCTCAGGGCTTTTGAAACACCCGAAATAGTCAGATTTAATTCTTCAGCAATATCCCGGAGCGTGGTTCTCTTTGCCATTCTTTTTAAAATGCATTAAAATGATTTGAAAATTGAAAATTAAAAATATACATTTATTCAAACGTTTGAATAGCTAACAAATCAAATCATTAACCCTATTTAGTATAATCGCTTTACAGGCGATAAAGATACCTTATGATAAGTATAAATAAAACCCAGAAGCCTTCTGACCTTCAAACTAAGCTAAAACAATTCTGGAACCTGTCGGGTCAAAGGATCCTGGATCTGGATAAGAACTACGATGTTTCAAAAGGATCCCCTGTTTTTACCATAAAAGGGAAATACAGTACCCGTGGCTGGACAGAATGGACCCAGGGCTTTCAGTTTGGTTCAGCCATTTTACAGTTTGATGCTACCGGCGATAAAGAATTTCTGGAGATAGGCCGTAAGAACACTTTAGCTGTGATGGCCCCACATATCAGCCATATCGGGGTTCATGATCATGGTTTTAATAATGTGAGTACCTATGGCAATCTTTTGCGCTTAATGAACGAAGGCAAAACAGAATATAACGAGTGGGAAAAGGAATTTTATCAACTGGCACTTAAAATTTCTGGTGCGGTTCAGGCAAGCCGCTGGACAAACATCAAAAATGGCGGCTTTATTCACTCCTTCAACGGACCGCATTCTTTATTCGTAGATACCATCCGCTCCTGCCGGGCCTTATTGGTGAGTCATCTCCTGGGTCATGTATTTCAGGCAGAGGGCGATGTGAGAATCAATCTACTGGAACGGGCCATATTACATCTGAAAGCCACGGCAGATTATTCAGTTTTTTATGGTGAAGGCCGGGACATATATGATTTATGGGGCAGAGCGGCACATGAGAGTGTTTTTAATACCAAGGATGGGAACTTTCGCTGCCCGAACTCGCAACAAGGTTATACCGGCTTCAGTACCTGGACACGCGGATTAGCCTGGGCTATGTGCGGTTTTGCCGAAGAGCTTGAATGCTTCGAAACGCTTTCGGATGCTGAACTTGATCTTTTGGGTGGTCGCAAAGAAACGGAAGCCTTTATGCTGAAAGCGGCAAAAGCAACCTGTGATTTTTATATTGAACATACGCCATCTGATGGCATCCCCTACTGGGATACCGGTGCGCCTGATCTTCATAAATTGGGTGATTACCTAAACCGTCCTGCCGAACCATATAATGATTTTGAGCCTGTGGATAGTTCAGCAGCGGCGATTGGAGCACAAGGCCTCCTTCGTTTAGGTAAATATCTGATCAGGAAAGGTGATCAGGAAGCTGGTGAACGCTATTGGCAAGCCGGTTTAACGGTAATGAATACTTTATTTGATGAACCTTACCTGAGCACAGGTTCTGAGCATCAGGGTTTGATCT
This sequence comes from Pedobacter sp., assembly GCA_041671205.1. Taxonomy (GTDB): domain Bacteria; phylum Bacteroidota; class Bacteroidia; order Sphingobacteriales; family Sphingobacteriaceae; genus Daejeonella. Next base: position 147 of record JBAZCD010000374.1, on the reverse strand, counting down.
TACATTCTATTTATCATCGTCCAAATGGATGGGATCATGTCCCGCAAGGGAGCAAAATCCCGAATGGTGAATCCAGTATGTGGGGAGATTATCATGCCCGAGAAGCAGCATTATATCTTCAGCGGGTAATTAACAATGAATCCTATT
>JBAZCD010000373.1:0-3626 GCA_041671205.1 Pedobacter sp. | reverse complement strand
ATTTTATATTGCAGGTGCTGATCAGCGGTTTTTACCAGCCACTGCAAAAATAGATGGTAATACAGTAATGGTATCAAATAAAGATGTGAAAAACCCGGTGTCCGTCCGCTTTGGTTTCAGTAATGAAGCTACGCCCAACCTCTTTAGCAAAGAAGGATTGCCGGTAAATCTTTTCAGAACTGATGAATGGACTGTTTCAACAGAATCCATGGTTCAAATAAAGAGCAGGCCGGATGTCGGGGCTATCCACTGATGCATGGGTTTGGAATATTACCAATGGATTAAAGGATGCCTCATTTGCTGATTAAAGTATCATTTACCACTCGCCTTCGCGAAGGAGTTTTTCCTTCAGATTTTTGTTAAACACGCCGAGGCTGTGGTTGATGCTTTCTAAAACTTCCTAAGAAGGGTGCCCTGCAGTACCACGAGCAGTGGGGATCATTGTATTGCACTCATTGGCACCCATAAAACGCACTGCTTCCAGCAATCCGGGCTGTTCGTCAGGCGCAATGACTATAAAACCATGTTTATTAGCATGAATCAGATCCATCTGGCTGTACTTTTCGTCCGAACACTTCCGCTTCACATTCCCAGCGAACACAGGTTGAAAAAGCATGACCTATACAAAGCCTTCTTGCTGATGCTTTAAATCCGGCATTTATCATTTCATCTACATCGTGGATGGCACCATCTGTAATAGTACATACACAACCAAGTGATTTGTGAACATTACTATTCACTTCACCCCAGAAAGAGCTAGCGATACGTGATTTGTCTAGATTTTGAAACCACAATTTTTGATCCCACAGTATGAGCGACATAATGAAGATATTCTATATAGGCATTTGGGTTGGTGACCCGATGTTGGGGATTACTTGGTTCGATAACCAATGTAATGGCATAACCCACCATCGGACCTATATGAGGCATAAAGTCAAGCATATCTTCATATTGAATGTGTCGCTTCCAGGATTTTGTTTCGTAACCTGTTCCCAGTCATTATAAATAGTGGGTGTATTCCAGTGTTTGAGCTGAATGAGTTCGTTGTAAGCTGGTTGTTGGTTTTGATAGCAGTGCATAATACTGATTAATTAGCGTTATAAGAATATATATAAATCATACATATTTATATAATTATTTTTTACATTATTTTAATTTAAATTCAATATATGAGCTTTCATATCTTTTTGGGGAGTGGAATACTTAAGGAAACTGATCTCTTTTTTAGTATTCTGACTTTTCAAATGTTTGTTATGTCTTTAGAACGCAGCAATAGCTATTTCAATAAATAAAATAATATGTCCAACATTTTTTTTATAAATTATTTGCAGTTTTCGATTTTATGTTTAATATTGTAATATGTAAGACTTATTAATTAAACTTAAACTTATTGTTATGAAAAGAATTTTACTCTGTTCCATTTTAATGATCATTTGTGCATTTAAAGGATATGCACAAATGACCATTACCGGAACTGTTAAAGACTCAAGTGGTGAAACACTTCCCGGAGTAAGTGTAATGGCAAAGGGCACTTCAGTTGGGGCGACTACAAATGCGTCGGGAAATTTCTCGATAGCTGTACCTGTAGGAGCCAGCACTTTGGTTTTTTCATTCATTGGAATGCAAAGCCAGGAAGTTACAATATCCGGAAGAAAGGTAATTGATATAGCTCTTTCGGAAAATGTTACGAGTTTGAAGGAGGTTGTAGTTGTTGGTTATGGTACTCAATCGAGAGAGACGATTACTACCTCGATCTCGAAACTTGACAACAAAGTTTTGGAGAATGTTCCATATGGTAATATTGCCTCTGCTTTACAGGGTACAATACCTGGTCTAAGGGTACAGCATTCGACCGGACAGCCTGGTTCGGCTCCTACTGTAATACTTCGCGGAACAACCTCCATCAATAATCCGAACGGGGCAACGCCTTTGTATATTATTGACGGGATAATTCGTGATGACCTGAATGATATTGCTTCCGAAGATATTGAATCTATGCAGGTATTGAAGGATGCGGCTTCTACATCTATTTATGGTGCCCGGGGTTCAAATGGGGTTATCCTCATTACCACGAAATCCGGAAAGCCAGGGAAAAATAGGATTGATTACAATTATGCCATAACCTATTCAAGTAACCCCAAAGACTATAATCTCCTGGATGCAAGGCAATTTCTGTATCATGCCCGTTTAGGCATTCTTGCCAATGCGCAGAAAAACCCGGGTGTATTAAACTTGCTTGGCGCAGCAAATAGTTTTGGGACAGGAAATGATCTTACTAATAGAACCCTTTATACTACCCAGTATCTGACACCCGCAAATCAATATAAACTGACTGATGGCAGCGGATGGGAGAGTATGCCGGATCCTGTTGACCCGGCAAAAACGCTTATTTTTAAAAATACTGATTTCCAGTCGTTAATATATCAGCGCTCCATGTCGCATAACCACTCCTTATCGATGTCTGGTGGAACCAAGGCTGCGACATTTAATGCAAGAGTGGGCTATTTAACTAATGATGGAATAGCCAAGACTACCAAGTATAAGCGAATTACCATGAATCTGGACGGGGATCTTAAGCTGAGGGATAATATGAAAGCTTTTGGTCGGCTGATGTATTCAAATTCATCCAACAATGCGGTTCCGAATGAGGCTTTTGTGTGGCAAAGATGGAGTGCAACGCCCCCTACTTCAAAATACAGACATGAAGACGGAACGCTTGCTACAGGACCTGGTTCCGCACTGGGTAATCCTGATTATTATTTAAATAATTTGATCAGGGATAATAGTACAGCGAACTTAACAATGTCAGTCGGCGGTAAATGGGATATTTTACCTGGTTTATCGTTTGATCCTCAGGTTTCATTATATACAATAACAGGAGATAACAGGGAATTTGAAAGAGGGTTCCTTAGTGCTTACAACCAGGCCACACGAAATGCATCTGCCGGTTCCAGAAAACAGGTTCAATGGCAGGCGGATGCTGTATTCAAATATAGTAAGACTTTTAAAAATGTACATAACCTAAGCGCTAATTTAGGATACTCCAGCTTTCAGGTTGAGAATTCTTCATTGACTGCAAGCGGCAGGGGGGCGGCTACCGATCTGATTCCAACCTTAAACGCATCCTCACTGCCTCTTGCAGTAGGTAGTCAAATCACTAAACAGGTGCTTGTTGGTTATTTCGGAAGGATGAACTATGATTATAAGCAAAAATACCTTTTTTCAGCTAATGCGCGATATGATGGGGCATCTAATTTGGGACAAGAAAATCAATTTGGTTTCTTCCCGGGGATGTCAGTTGGCTGGAACGTTCATAATGAAAAATTCTGGAAAGCATTTCCGGAACAGCTTTCTCTTTTCAAACTAAGGGCAAGTTATGGGGTTAACGGAAATCAGCGGGGGATCGGGCTTTACCAGGCACAGGGTAGTTATGTGCCTATAACAGCATATGCCGGAAATGCAGCGATACAAAATACGGTACTGTCTAATCCTGATCTTCAATGGGAACGCTCAAAAACATTGGATGGAGGTGCGGATATTGGGATTTTCAATAACAGGGTCAATATTCTCTTTGATGTTTACCGCAGACTTACAGATAATTTATTGGCAAGTCAGTCACTACCGTT
>JBAZCD010000372.1:0-3638 GCA_041671205.1 Pedobacter sp. | reverse complement strand
GCAAGATTCAAGGATATTAGTGGCCCTGACGGAGTACCAGATGGGAAGATCGACATCAACGACAGGGAATTTATTGGTGACCCTAACCCTGATTTTATTTATGGAATGACCAATACCTTCAGTTACAAAAATTTTGATTTAAGTATTGTTATAGCCGGTACAGTTGGAAATGATATTGCGGATGATGCCTATCAATCAACCGAAAATTTTGATGGCGTTTTTAATATACGAAAAGGTTATGCCGATCGATGGAGATCTTTGGAAAATCCAGGAAGCGGCTATTATCCAAGAACAAGGTCAGGAACAACAGCAGATTATCGTAATTTTTCTAACAGGCAGGTTTTTAAAGGAACTTACCTTGCAGTAAAAAATATTACGCTGGGATATGATTTGCCAATAGCTGCCAATAAATTTATAAAAAAGGCACGAGTGAATTTCAGTACCCAAAATGCATTTATGTTTACAAAATATCCTGGAATGAACCCGGAAGCCGGCATGTCTGGGTTAAACGGCTTAAACCAGGGGCGCGATTTTACCTCCTATCCTATTTCGAGAATATTTACATTAGGAGTGAATGTAAGTTTTTAATAAAACACAGTTATTTTTAAAACTACAAACGATGAAGAATAAAATATTATACATAGTCATAATGATCGTGGGGTTAAGTTCCTGTAGCGAAGATTTTTTGTATCTGGATCCTGAAACCTCTATAAGTTCCGCATCTTTTTTTAAAAATGAAACTCAATTCAATCAGGCTCTGGTTGGGGCATACACCAACTTGCGTGGGATTGCTTTTATGGGCTTTGTGATGGATGAGATGCGTTCAGATAATACCTTTTTTACAATATATTCAGCCGACAGAGGCAGCGAAACGAGTACCGAAGCAATGGTTAAATTTGTTGATAACAGCACCTCTAGTTCGCTTTCAAACAGCATTGGCAATAGGTATGGGAATGATTATTCAGGAATTGCCAGGGTTAATACAATTTTATCGAGGATTATTGTAAATGAGGCTGGAATGACTCAGGCGTCAATCGATGCGATTACGGGTGAAGCATTATTCCTTAGAGCTTTTTATTATTATGATTTAGTGACACATTATGGCGGGGTTCCTTTGCAACTGGAGGAAATTATTTCTGAAGATGGCGCATTTCTTTCCAGAAATTCCACGGAAGAAGTATTCACCCAAATTATCACAGATTTAACAAATGCAATTCCAAAACTTTCTGTCCCTACAACCTTTCCTCAATCCGGAAGGGCTACAAAAGGAGCTGCAAAAATGTTGCTGGCCTATGCTTATATGTCGAAACCGTCACCCGATTATGTAAAAGCTGAGGCAGAGCTAACCGACATTACAAAAATGAACTACTCACTGATGGATGATTATGTTGATGTTTTCGATCCGGCACAAAAGAATAATAAAGAATCCATATTTGAGGTTCAGTATAAATCCGGGAATGAAGGGCAACATAGTGATTATATCTGGAGATTTATTCCAAAAACTACAAATACTGAGGTAATTCTAGGATTACATGGAACAAATTTAAGAGGTGGTATTACCAGTGGTGGATGGAATGTTCCAACCCAGGAAATGGTTGACTCATATGAAGAAGATGATCGAAGGCTGCCAGCGTCAGTTGCCGTGGCAGAAGGAACACAAGTTGGAGAGAATTTCACAACGGAAACAGTTAAGAGTCCGGTTGATTTTACCCCTTCACCGGGTAAAACCTATTATTATTTTATAAAAAAATATCTTCATCCACCTTACACTGTTGAATGGAATACCGACGATAACTGGCCAGTCTATCGTTATTCTGGAGCACTTTTATTATTGGCAGAATGCCTTGTAAACCAGAATAAAAATGAACAGGCTCTCCCTTATTTAAACCAGGTTAGAGTTAGAGCCGGATTACCTCAGCTAACGGGAGCTACGAAGGAAAATGTTGCGGCTGAAATGCGTCACGAACTGGCATTTGAAAACCATCGGTGGACAGATCTTATCCGTAATGGAAATGCAATTGACGTACTGAATGCCAAAGGTGTTCGGATGAAGGCACTTTACGGATGGTTACTACCAAATACGTTTAATGTAACCGAGAATAGATTGATTTATGCAATTCCGTTCAGAGAGATGCAAATAAACAGCAATTTAGTCCAGAACCCCGGATATGAATAGAATCGGATAGCAGGAAGTGCTTAAAGCACTTCCTGCTATTTTTTTCCTATATTTTAAAATATTACAGGCAACATTTATTAAATTGATTAATTTAATCTGATTATGAAATCTTTTTATGGCCATGTTATTCTGTTGATTTTGGTTATGCAGGCATGTGCAGATAAGCCTCTGAAGCCAGAGTGGCAAAAGAAATACAATGATCCGAAAACGGTTCGTGAAATGTTTGGCGATCCCCCCATGTTTTATGCCCCACATACATTTTGGTTCTGGGACGATACCATCAGGGATGAACATTATGCCGCATCAATGATTGCAGAAATGGCCCAGCAGGGACTGAACCCGGGTTATGCCCATCCCCGCAGTTCGCAAGATCGCCTGAATCATAAATATGCATCTCTGCCCTATGAACAGTACCTGGAGCAGCCATGGTTCAATAGTTTTGGCAATGCCTTGCAGAAAGCAAAAGACAATGGATTGACCCTTGGTTATTGCGATGAATATGATTGGCCCAGTGGGCAGGCTGCCGGACGTGTAATAAAACAACATCCAGAACTCGAAGCAAAATACCTCGATTGGAAGCGGTATGAAGTAAAAGGAAAATCGACCGTTCAATATGATTCAGTCGATTTTGCAGTATCCGGGAAACTAATCGATAAGAAAATTGATGCAAAATCACTGCAAATGATTGGAGAGGGAAGCGATCTCAAATGGACAGCTCCTGAAGGTGATTGGGTTGTTTATACCTATGCAAAAAAATTCCATGCAGGAATAGATGGAGGGAGAGTTAATTATCTTGATCCAAAATTGATGGAAGTATTTATTCCACTTGTACATGAGCAGTACGCAAAACATTTTGAAAATGACATGGGCAAATCTATTCCCGGCGTTTTTGTCGATAACGAAGGTGATTATGGTTGGCGCATGGCTTGGTCGGAATATCTTCCCCAAAGATATCAAGAGATGAAAGGTCGCGATATGCGTTTATGGCTGCCGCTTATGACTGAGAAAGATAATGACGGTTTGTTTGCCAAGGCTCGTTGTGATTGGTTTGATGTTGTTTCGGATGTGTATGACAAATGTTATTTTATACCGTTGGTTAACTGGCTAAACCAACACAACATGTATTATATCTCGAATTTATGGGAAGAATCCTTGTTGTTGCAGGCCGCTGCCATGGGTGATTTTATGCGTGTTACCAGAACAGCAACGATGCCTGGGACGGATTGTCTTTTAATGAAATCCCAAGATGTTCATGATTTTAAAGAAGTGCAGACGGTTGCGGAACTGGAAGATCGTCCTTTTATGAGCGAGATTATGGGGGTAGCAGGATGGGAGCAAACGCCCGAAATGATTAAAATGACAATTAATTCCATTACTGCATTCGGCGTTAATCATGTGGTACCTCACGGTATTAATGTCAATCGAAAAGTTGAAACAGATCCGTTTCCTGCTGACTGGTTTA
>JBAZCD010000371.1:0-3646 GCA_041671205.1 Pedobacter sp. | reverse complement strand
TAAAGCAGCCGAGTTGGGTTTCTGGAATTTTCCGGATGAACTTTCCGGAGAAAATAACCCTGACAGAAGCAAGAATTCACCGCGGTATTATATTGAATTCAAGTATAAGGATAAGACCAAGCATGTACTGTATGATATTTCATATAATCAGGAGCCCAAACTGGGCGATGCAGCAAAATCGCTGATCACCGAGATCAGCAATATGATCAGTGATGTAAGAGACCGTGATAATTAACAGTAAAACAAATTAGTTTTTCTTTGAAAAGAAAAATTCCTATATTTGCACCTCATTTAAAAAAATATATTAATAATGTACGCAATAGTAAATATAGCCGGACAGCAATTTAAAGTTGTTAAAGACCAATATCTTTTTGTACACCGTTTACAAGGAGAAGAAGGCGCTAGTATTGAATTTGACAATGTATTATTAGCTGAAAACAATGGTAAATTCTCAATCGGTGCTGAAGCATTGAAAGGAGCCAAAGTAAGTGCTAAAATACTGTCTCATTTAAAGGGTGAAAAAGTAATCGTTTTCAAAAAGAAACGCCGTAAAGGTTACAAGAAGAAAAATGGCCATCGTCAGATGTTCACTAAAATAGAGATTACAGGTATTTCTTTGTAAGGGTTATACGTTGTAAGTTATACTTTCTACGTTTTGATATTTAAGTTTAAAATCCGGAATTGCTCAGCAATTCTTTAAATAAGAAAATAAAATGGCACATAAAAAAGGAGCCGGTAGTTCCAGAAACGGTCGCGAATCACATAGCAAGCGTTTAGGTATTAAGATCTTCGGTGGTCAGGCTGCAATTGCAGGAAATATTATCGTACGTCAGCGCGGTACACAACACCATCCTGAAAAAAATGTTGGTATTGGTAAAGACCATACTCTTTTCGCATTGATCGATGGTACAGTAATTTTCAGAAAGAGATTTGATAACAAATCATATGTTTCGATTCTTCCGAGAGAAGCTGTGGTTGTTGTTGAAGATGCAGCTCCAAAAGCAAAGAAAGCAGCAGCTCCAAAGGCTGAAGTAAGCGAGGAGGCTGTTGTTGCAGCCAAGCCGGCAGCAAAAAAGCCTGCAGCTAAGAAAGCCCCTGCAAAGAAAGGAGCATCTGATGATGCTGCTTCAGCAGAAGCTTAATCTGAATTAAGAAAATCTAAATATTGAAGCCCTGAAGCAAATCAGGGCTTTTTTATTGCTCTCTGATCAGCAACTGGCTTGCGAAACTTTTCAAAAGTTCTTTTCTTGAACTTTCTACCGTTATTTTATCCAGTGCTTGAAGCGCTTTCCTGACATAATTTTCCATTTCAGTCTCAGCAAGCTTTCGTACTCCAAGCGAATCATAGATCGAGGTGATGGCATTTACCTTAGCAATTGGCTCACTAACAGGCTTATTCAGCCATCGGGCAAGCGATGCTGCATTTTCACCTCTGGCCAGTTCCTGTGCTTTGATCAGCATAAAGGTTTTCTTATCAGCAAGGATATCCCCGCCAACCTGTTTTCCGAATTTTTCGGGATTACCGTATACATCCAGAATATCATCCTGAAGCTGAAAAGCAATACCCAGATTTTCGCCAAATTCATATAGTAATCCGGCTTGTTCTTTTTCTGCACCACCGATCAGGGCCCCGATCTGTATACTTCCTGCCAGCAGAACGGCAGTTTTAAGCCTGATCATTTCCATGTATTCTTCAAGGCTCACATTATCCCTCTTCTCAAAATTCATATCAGCCTGTTGCCCCTGACAAACACCTGATGCAGTATCACTGAATACATCCAGAACTTTCCTGAGTATGGTATCATCTACCCTGATCATGAGCTTATAGGCCTCTACAAACATCACATCTCCCGATAAAATCGCAGCACTTTCATTCCATTTTACATGAACTGTCGGATTTCCTCTTCTCAGGGGAGCTTTATCCATAATATCATCATGCATCAGGGTAAAGTTATGGAACAGCTCAATGCCTATGGCAGCATCCAATGCCTTTGAAATATCCCCTCCGAATAATTCTGTTGAAATCAGAACCAGAACAGGCCTCATTCGTTTGCCACCCAATTGCATCAGGTAGCTGATTGGCTCGTATAGTTCTGCAGGTTTTGCGGTGTATTTGGTTTCGGCTATAGCCTTGTTAATAATGTTTTGAAGCTGTTTTATCGAATGCATTTAATTTAAGCTATGGCCTGAAGCAAAATTAGCAAAACTGATTAATTTGGCTCCAGGTACACTATGTTTAATTCCCTTCGGGATATTTAATTATTTTACTAAGGTGAAATCTATCTGCCGCTTATTTAGATCAACTTTTTTAACAAGGATTCTAACTTCATCACCCAGTTGATATTTCTTTTTACGGCGCTGACCAATGATGCAGTAGTTCTTCTCGTCCAAAACGTAAAAATCATCGTTAAGGTCGCGTAAACGAATCATACCTTCACATTTATTGGATATAATTTCAACATACATACCCCATTCTGTCAGTCCCGAGATAATTCCACTGAATTCTTCACCAATATTATTCTGAAGGTATTCGGCCTGCTTGTATTTTACTGAAGCACGTTCAGCATCCGCAGCTTTTTTCTCCATCTGGGATGAATGCGCAGACAGTTTTTCATATTCCTCCTCGTTTACTGATTTTCCTCCTGCCAGATATAATTCGAGTAAACGGTGAACCATCACATCAGGATATCTGCGGATAGGAGAAGTGAAGTGGGTATAGTAGTCGAATGCCAATCCGTAATGACTATGTTTTTTGGTCGTGTAAACAGCCTTTGCCATCGACCTTATCGCCAGCTGGGTTAATACATTCTGCTCTTTTTTACCTTCCACATCAGCCATTAAAAAATTAAGCGAGCGGGCAGTTTCACGACCTGAGCTCATGTCTATTTTATAGCCAAACTTCGATGCAAACTGCGAAAAACTAAGCAACGAATCCTCCTTTGGCGAATCATGTGAACGATAAACAAAGGTTAATTTCTGCTTTCCTTTGCCTTTTTTTGCAATAAATTCTGCCACTTTTTTGTTGGCGAGCAGCATGAAATCTTCAATCAGTTTATGCGCATCTTTGCGCTCTTTAACATAAACTCCCAGTGGTTTCCCCCGGTCATCCAGGCGGAATTTAATTTCAACGCTTTCAAAGCTGATGGCGCCGTGTTTAAATTTACGATCCCTGAGTTTATAGGCCAGTTCATTTAGTTTTAAAAGCTCTTCACAATGCATTCCGCTTTTATTTTCAAGGATCTCCTGTGCATCCTCATAACTGAAGCGCGTATCAGAGTGGATAATTGTCCTGCCAAACCATTGTTCAACTACATTGGCGTCATGATCAAGCTCAAAGACGGCCGAGAAGCATAGTTTGTCTTCGTTAGGACGAAGTGAGCATAATCCGTTAGATAATCGCTCAGGGAGCATCGGAATCACTCTGTCGACCAGGTAAACTGATGTACCTCTTTCGAAAGCCTCCTTGTCAAGCGCTGTGCCAGATTTGACATAATGCGAAACATCGGCAATATGAATTCCTACTTCAATATTTCCGTTTTTTAATGTTTGGAAAGAAATTGCATCATCAAAATCTTTGGCATCCGCCGGATCAATAGTAAAGGTCAGAACCTGTCTGAAATCCCTCCGTTTGGCTATTTCTTCTCTG
>JBAZCD010000370.1:0-3657 GCA_041671205.1 Pedobacter sp. | reverse complement strand
CCTTAACCGGAAAATAGGCGATGTTAGTCTCTATAAACCCTGATTTTAACGAATAATGATTATAACCCAACGTAAGCATTCCCGTAGTTGCAGAGCTTATGTTTTTTTGAATGCGCAGGTCGCTCCCAATTACTATATCGTAGCCACTTGTTAAAGCTGTGCCTGCGTTTAAAGCCGCCCTTAAACGCATGGGTCCTAATTCTTTTGATACTTTTCCAAAAGCTTCATTTTTCCCAAAATTTATTCCGAGGCCAAGCCTGATGGTATTTCTGTGTCCGTCATAAAATGACATCCATCGACTATTGATTTGCGGAGTTAAGCCATTTGCATATTTCAATTCGACAAAAAAGAGCTGATTCAACCGATATTGTGAGCCAATTTCAGCTGATACGCCAAATCGTTTAAATTTATCCTCTTGGTAATCCCAGCTGCCATCGGCTATGAAGTCAAGTTTAGGGCCTGCCATCGCATTCCATTTTTCATTGATAGTATATTTTAGATGAAGTGGTAGTTCGATAAAATGAAAACTTTCAGTAAATGAAAACAGCAACTCTGTTCCCAGATTGAATTTGCTGGTCAAACGGGTATCCGCAAAGAAGCCGCCATATAGTTCGAGCCCTGTGTATCCGCTTTTGCTGCCGTCGTTATCCGTGGCATTGATAGTGCTTTTATTCAGCCCGCCCTTAAACCCTAAATTGATTCTCTGTCCCTGAGCAGGAGACAGAGCCTTTGATGAAAATGTATTTTTGGATTTCTCCGGGAACTTAAAAAGATTTGAAACGGGCTGTCCCGATTGAGGTTTAACCAGCTCAGGACTATCAGCAGGCAGGCCGGAAGCATCTGTGTTTCCCGGGGTAGTTAGTGTGCTCTGCATTGTAGCAGATTTGCCTGGTTTTAGTGTCAAGGTATCAGCTGAAACCTTAGAAGATGAATCAGCTTTTTTATCAGGCATTGCACCGTTAAGAGTTGTTTTTTGATCTTCTGATTTAGCAGGTTCCGCCGCCTGATCGACAGAGGTCTCTTTTGGCTTGGCAGCTTTATCTTTCTTTGTATTATTCGTAATTTTCTTTTTAGAGACCAGAATAGTTTTGTTTTCAATGCTGTATTCCAAAGGCTGGTTTTTGAAAATAATCGCTAATACCTCAGCTAAAGGTGCGTTTTGAACGGTCAGAGTGAGGGGTTTAGTTTTAGTCAACAAGGCCGGATCATAGAAAAATCCATATCCTGTTTGTTTCTGGATGGTGGAAAAAACGGTTTTCAGCGGTACGTTTTTGCCCGAATATGTAATCTGTTGAGAGTATACAACTGAATAGCTGTTTAAAAAAATAACTGTTAGTAAAAGGTAAATGAATTTCATGGCAGGCGTTTGTTTTATAGCAAAAATTGCTTTTGAACTTTTTAATCAATGGGTGCAGATAGGTCATGAATCAGGGCATAACAACAACCTCCTTTCCTTTAATTCTAAAGTGAACCTCACTTTTTTCCAGAATTCCAAGCACTTGCTGAAGGCTTAACTTTTTGTCGATAGCGCCTTCAAACTTTTGTTTTGGCAATTCGTCTTCATATCGTACCGTAATTCCATACCATCTCTCCAGCTCACGCATCACGGTTTTTATATCAGCATTATTGAACTGAAAATACCCTTCTGTCCAGGCGATGGCGTCCCGGGCTTCTGTATCCAATACATTTAGCGTTTTCTCTAATATGGCCTGCTGCCCGGGCTTAAGCAGTTGCGAATTATTATTGGTAAGATCGGTGATCCGGATACTGCCTTCCAGCAATGTCGTGCTGATGAAAGGCTCATCCAGGTAGGCCTTGATATTAAATCGGGTTCCGAGTACTTCGGTGATCTGCCTGCCGGATCTAACCCTGAATTTTCGTGATTTATTTGGTGTTACCTCGAAATAGGCCTCTCCATTAAGATCCGTATTAAACTCACTATTCGAAAAAAGTACAGGAAACCGGACAGATGAGGCAGCATTTATCCAAACCTGACTTCCATCCGGAAATTTGACCCGGACTTGGCCGCCTTTTGGTGTTTCTATCTTATTTAAAGCCAAATTTGGGTCCTTCGCACCTGATGAATTAAGCAAATTGTAAACAAATTGTCCATCAGCTATTTTTGTTATTGTGAATCCATTCTGCCTGATCACTTCCCCCTTAGCCGCGTCTGTTAAAGATATTCTGGAGCCATCCTGTAAGGTTAGAATTACTTTATTTTCAAATCGGACGATGCCTTCTTTAAGTGGTTTGGCCTTTTTTACAACTTGTATATCAGTGGATCTATGCAAATAAAAGTAAGCTCCGGTTGAAATAATAAAAATAACAGCTGCTGCAGAAGCTATCCTCAATAACAGCCTTCTTCTGAGGGTGTAAACTTTTATTTCTTTTTCATAAGAATTATCCATCATCTCTTTTAAACGCAGCTTTAATCTGGTGTCAATCTCTTCCTCCATGTTCAAATTATTGGAGGGGACTTCTACCACTTCATCATTAAAGGAACTATACCACCGATTGATCTGCTCCTTTTCTTCGGGTGTAGCTGTTCCTTCAAGATACTTGTTAATAGCAGGTATTAAATTATCTGGTAATTGCTTTGCCATATATTATGTATGTCTGTTTTAAAAGGTTTTACACCTAATTGATATTTCAGATTACTGAATATTAATTGCCTCCGGAAAACCTGGAGGTATGGGGGATACTTAATATTAAAGCGAAAGAATTAAAATGCTCATTTTTTTTATAACTAAACGGAGCCTTTTCAAAGCTCTGTTTAAATGATTTTCAACTGTGCTGGTAGAAAGATTCATTTTTGATGCAATCTGCTTTAAGGGCATATTCTCTTCGCGGCTATACTTAAAAACGAGCCGGCAGCGTTCAGGAAGACTTTCTACTTCCTCATTAACAGCTTGCAGTAAGCGCTTATAATGCAGAGCTTCAGAAATATCATAAGATTCATTGGAATCTGCGTGGGAAGGGTGCTGTATATAATTCTGTTTAATAGACTCTTTACGGATATTTTCGAACACTCTGAATTTTACTGCTGTAGCCAGGTAGGCACCCAGATTAGTTATTTCTGATTTATGACGATTGGACCATAGACTGGAAAATACATCATGAACTACATCCTCACACTTCTGTGGATCCCGGAGTCGATTATAAGCTACAGCATATAGAGTCTGCCAGTAGCGGGTATATATTTCTTTAAACGCCGATTGATCTTCAGATCTGAGAAGACTTAATAATTCATAATCTGAAAGAGCTTTCAGGTTTCTCAATAGTGAGTTTAATTAAAATTAATGAATCAATTATCAGCAAGTTTAATACAAAGTTCCATACAAAAAAATGTTTATGCATATTGTCTGAGGTTTGCTGATTTATAATAGCTGGATAGAGGATGCCATGTACAAATTCCGATTCTGTAATACTTAATTCCAGAAGTCCTGCTCAAATCTTACAATTCCTGTAATGAGGTTCTCCAGTCTCCCTGTCCGTAGAGTTAAGCGCAGCGTCTCTCCGGACTGTTCAATGAAAGAGAGTCTTCAGACTCTCCTCTGTCTTCATCAAGACGGATTGTGGTCATTGACTCCTTTTCGTTTAATAATCCTTAGAGACGCGCTGCTAAATTCAAAGGATAGGGAGAAGTTAGCGAAAGAT
>JBAZCD010000369.1:0-3672 GCA_041671205.1 Pedobacter sp. | reverse complement strand
GCCCATCAGCGTCATAAATCCACCGTATGATCCACCGTAAATCCCAACATTTGCAGGGTTAACTCCATATTTTTCTACAAGTAATTTAACCCCGTCAACATTATCACTCAGATCTTTTCCTCCCATATGGCGGTAAATACCTGTCCGGTGATCGCGGCCATAACCCGAACTTGCTGTATAATCAATGTCTATTACAATATATCCATTATCTGCAAGCAGGTTATTGAACATGTACTCCCTGAAGTACTGACTCCACCAGTAGTGAACATTTTGAAGATATCCTGCACCATGCACAAAAACTACAGCCGGTTTGGATGGAGCCGGCTTTTCAGGCTTGTAAATTCGTGCATAAACATCCGATCCATAACGGTTCCTGAAGCTTACCACCTCAGGTTCCCTCCATTTGTATGAATTGAACTCTGCGCTTACAGAGCTGGTAATTTGTTCTGCTTTTGCACCCGGTTTGTTCTCCTGAATGTATAATTCCCATGGTTTGTTCGAGTAAGAGTGGCGGATGGCCAGCCATTTTTCATCCGGTGAAAGACTAACTTCATTTCCGCCTTTCATCGAGCTGAGCCTGACAGAACTTCCTCCCGGCACCGGAATCCTGTAGAAATGAGTAATTCCCGGATGTTCCATATTGGCACTGAAGTAGAAGCTCTTCTTATCATTCGATAACTGAAGGCTTTGTACTTCATATTTACCCGAGGTGATCTGTTTTTTATCTCCCGAATTAACATTCAGCGTGTAGATATGTGAATATCCGGTAGCTTCACTCTGGAAATAGATCGTATTGCTATCGATCCAGTCAAGATTGCTGCCGCCAAAGAATCCACCGATACCCGGGCCGCCAATCCATGCTTCATCGCGCTGACGGTCAAGAAGGGATAATTTTCCGCTTTGCTGATCCAGTTTCATGATCCAGCGGTCTTTATTATCAAGTGCAGAGACTGTCACAACAGCCAGAGAGCCATCCGAATTCCAGAATGGACCATTGATGGAAACCTTACGGTCCTCATTTTTCTTTGTTCTCTCTTCCAGTTGTTTTGGATAATCTTTTACATAATCAGGCAGGTCTTTTATTCCCGGAATCTCCTTAGTGGAAATCTGAAAAATAGTATCTCTCTGTATATCATACAGATAGCTTTCATAAACGGGAAGGGAATTGCCTACCTTTGTCCGCCCGTTGATATCTTCAGTATATCCGCTGGTAGTGATATAGTTTGGAACAATGGTATTTTTATTTCCCTCGGCACGTTTCATGAGACGGAAAGAAATAAACTTTTCATCCGGACTCATGCGGACTCCATTCAGAAAGCTGCGTTCATCCAGGTAGAATTCTTTTGGCCCCTTTGGTTCATTGGCTTTGTTCTTTGCTTCCTTGTCCTTACGATCAGCCTCTCTTTTTTTGATGATATCAAATTCATTGATCTGATCTTGTCTCAGCCATTGATCCTGTTTGGACAAAGGACTCTCCGGACGCTTTTTTGAACGAGTAAAATTACTCAGCTGAACCAGATTCCCGCCGTTTACTGAGATACTGAAAAGGTTATCCCCTCGCTGGAACAGCACTTTGCTTTCAGTTCTGTCAAAAGCCGGACTGCCCTCCCGTTCAAGGGTAGTGGTAAGCGCCTGTTCCTGTCCGGTGCTAATGGTTTTGATAAAAATGTCTCCATTGCGCTCAAAAAGTACTTTTGATCGGTCCTTTGTAAAAATAACTGATCCTTTATCCAGGCTTCTGCTTATTTCTTCAGATACCTTTTGCGGTTTACGCATATCCGGAGAAATCCTGAACAGCTGATCTTCTTTTACCTTTTCCGGATTCCAGTTAAAGTAGATGTTTTTACTGCTTTCATCCCATTTAATGTTGGAGGGCGATACCCCCATCCATTTTGGGTCGCGCATGATCTTTTCAACGGTCAGGCTGCCAAGATCCTGTGCCTGTAAGGCATAAGATGAGGTTAAGAAGAAGCAAAATAGTATTCTTTTCATGATTTGGGTATTCATATTGATTTAACGATTTATTCTCTTTATAAATTGAATTCCAAGCTTTATTGAGATTTTATCAATATTCAGGATCTAGTTTTCAGAATGCCGGTAAAGCTGATTGAACAGCAATTTAAATGTTCCATGTGTTTGAGCCCTGAATGTAATTTCGGGACCAAAAGCATAGAGTTTGCCCTTGCCAACCTGCGCCTCGAATGCGGTTACCCCATCCCGGAGATAAGCCTGCCCCCATGCCCAGCCACTGCGCAGAGGTGCCGGATTTGAGAACCAAAGCAGCGGCTTTATTTTCCCGTTTGCAATTGCTTCTGTTGAAATTCTAAACACCGGACTGTTGTCAAAATAGATATCCGATTTTGCCGGCATACCCCATGCAGCAGGCATTGAGGGATTAACATCTGCATTCAAAACACTTCCGGGGATATAATATTTTTCAATGGGCAACCGGCGCTCCTGGCCGCCCGGGCTCATTTCTACCAATGCATTTCTTACCGGTAGATTCAGATGATACGCAAAGTTTGTACTGCTTCCGATCGTCACCAGTCTTCCGCCCAGCTCAATGAATTTTTTTAATTCGGGTATTGATTGATCTGTACTGATACTGCCCAGCTGATCTCTGAATTCTGCAGGGATTGTTTCAGGCTCCGGGCTCCTGTTTGCTGCACCTGTCCGGCCTGTTAGTGCCGGAATCGCTCCGGGAACGAAAATGATCACATCATATTTATCATTCAGATTTCCTGCATCAATGTCTTTTGAATAAATGACAGATGCTTTAAAACGAAACTGTTCCATGATCAGCCGTATCCAGCCGGAAGACATAGAACCACCGTAAGTGTCCCAAAGAGCGATACGTAATTCTGAAAGCCTGATCATTTTTTCAGGAGCCTTAGAAGTTTTTCTCAGATTCAGGCCTTCATTATTTATCACATTGTTTAGCAAGCTTTTTGCTTTTATACTTCCTGGAATATAGAAATCCCCCTGCTCATCGCCGCTGTTAATACGGTAAACTTTTTCTCCTGTTTTTAAGAGTTCGTTAACAGCTGCAAAAGCATTATTTGATTCTGCATTGATGAGGTAGCCCTTTGCTGCTGCCAGTGGTCCGGCCTCTGTTTTCTGAATCTCACCAAATGGAATCCGCTGAAAGGGCCCCCTGAAATCATCCTGCAGACGGTCGAATTGAACATGCATCATGTATGCTAATGTCCATCCTGCCGCATCGTAGGGGGCTACCGGAGGACCTCCTTCATACTTGAAATCATTCGGATGGTCCTGAGGTTCAAACATATCCAGAACGTGCGGTCTGAATGCCTGATCTGTTTTCACGATAAAGGATCCTTTCGGATATTTTTTATCAGCAACAGTAAAATCTTCTGTGGCTTTGTGTACAAGTATACCTGAACGGATCAGTGCGTTCACAAATTTTACAGCAGTCTGAAAATCAGCCTGATCTGCAGGAATAATATATCCCCTGGCATCCCGGTTTACCGGATTACGCATTACCGTATCAAAATACTTTGCTGGAATGGTTTGCTGTCCGCCTGTTGCATTCGGCTGGTCTTTGCGATAAGCCTGATTGATTGCCTCCACTTTATTTGGCGAAAGCCCCCAGGTATCAGTACTGCCACGCCCGATAGAATTCTTACCCATCCGGTAAATATTAAAGAGTAA
>JBAZCD010000368.1:0-3677 GCA_041671205.1 Pedobacter sp. | reverse complement strand
GGCAATGCTGCTGTATCCCAGCTTGTTGGCAATTTCACTGAGGTTCAGTTCATCATAGAACAAAAGCTCTTTAACCCGCTCTATTTTCTGGCGAATAATGTATTGTTCAATGGTAATACCCTCAACCGACGAAAATAGGGAGCTTAAATAATTATATTCATGAAATACCTTATCAGCAATAAGCCCTGACCAGTTTACTTTTTGCTCCAGAAATTCTGAATGGAAGATCCTTTCAATGATGAGATTTTTGATCTGTTCTATTAATCTGGTTTTACCATTATCCAGCAGTTCAAATCCAAGCGCATTCAAATGTTTGTTCAGGGTATGAAGCTTTTGCTGATCCAGTTTTTCCTCCACCAACTTCACAATACCCATTTGTACATCCAGGGGATGCAGATCAAGTTTTATCAGCTCATTTTGAACTGCCGTGATGCACCTGTTGCAAACCATGTTTTTGATATATAATTCCATCATTACATTTTACTCATATCATGACCTGCCATTGGGCTGGTTCCCTGTTTGAAGATGAACTCACTGTTTAATAAATAGGCTCCACTGATTACAACAATATCTCCTGAAAGAAGGCCCGATTTTATTTCAACTCTGTCTCCATCATCCATGCCAATTTCAACCATCCTGCTTTTGAAGGAACGATTTCCGGTTTGTACCCAAACAGATGCCTCTTTGCGAATGCGCAGTACAGCATCAGAAGGTAAAGTTAATGTATTTATCTGTTTTCCATTGATGGTTACGTAAGCTGGCATCCCCGGTTTCAATTGGTTTCGGGGGTTGCTTACATTTACGCGCAGCAGAGTAATACGTGTTTGGGGATTAATTTCGGGATTCATAAATTCAATCTTTCCATTTGCTTGTGCACCCGGCAAATCCGGGAATTGAACTTCAGCAATTGCATTGTCATCTATCTGCGATAGTTGAGAGGTATAAACCTGCGCCTCTGCCCATAGAGTTGATAAATCCGCTATCCGCACAATAGTACTCCCTTCCATCGCGTATTCACCTTCTCTTTTATCAGATGTTGTAATATAACCGGCTACGGGGCTATAAAAAGTGGTAACAGGTGTAATAGTTTTTTTTACCGCTATCTCCTTTATTTGTGCTTCTGATAAACCCCACAATAAAAGCTTATGTTTTGCACTTTGAATCACGACTGTAAAATCAACGATTGAATTGTCCAAGGTTCTCTGTTTTTCCAGCGCCAGAACATATTCCTGCTTGGCATTATTTAGTTCTTCGCTGTATATATCGTATAATTTATCACCTTTATTAACATAGTCGCCAAGGTTCTTAAAATAAAGCCGCTCAATTCTTCCCATCACCCTTGCACTCACTGCATTAATTTTACGCTGGTCTACATTCAGAGTTGCAGTAAGCACCATCTGTTCTCCAATCATTCCGCTTCTGATCGTATCCGTTAAAATATTACCCAGTTGCATTTGTTGTTCGCTCAATTGCAGCCCCTCGGCTTCAACTGATGAGGACTTTGTAACTTGTATCAGTTTCATCCCGCATATAGGGCAATTGCCTGGTTTATCTTTCATTACCTGTGGATGCATAGAGCAGGTATAATAAACATCTCCGTGTCTGGTATGTTTTGCCTCGGAAGTGTCTTTCACGCTACTATTTTTGCAGGCCGCAAAGGGCAGCAGGCAAAGGGCAATAGGCAAAAGGCAATGGGCAATTTGCAGTTTACAATGGGTAAGCGCTTTTTTGATGAGGAGAGTAACCATAATTATTTATACTTTTCTGGGTTAGAAATCATGTGATTTGCCTATTCTTTTACCTTTATAAAGCTTTCACTGTCCATTAAAAACTGTGCATTTTCTGCAACAGAATCCGCAGCGGTGATTCCGCCCGTTATCTGTATTAATTTCTTATAAGTTAGCCCGGTTTTAACTTTATGTGCCTTGTACCCTGTGCCACTTTTTAAAAAAACTATTTTTCCAAGACCAAGAGATAGTACCGCTTCTGCAGGCAGCCATTCAGCGGTTACGGGATTACTGAAAATGGTTGCGCTAACCTGGCTTCCTATTGGTAATTGCAAAGAACTGTTATCAATATTTACCCTTGCTGTTAATGTTTTACTGCCGGGCCTGAAAAATGGCTCAATAAAATAGATAGAACCGCTAAAAACTTTTTCAGGCCTGGCTTCGGGCACAATTTTAACTTTATTTCCCACTTTAATAAAAGGCTGATCTGATGGATAAATATTAAGTAAAGCCCATGCTTTATCAGGGTTATAAACTTTAAAAATGGTTTGCCCCTTTTCTAAATACATCCCCTCTTTAAGGCTAAGTTCCTGTGTGGTTAATGATGAGGCTTCATTCATGGCAGGAGCCTCCGCTCCGGCGGCGTTCATTTCCTCACTCAGCGCTTCATGAATATGACCACTGTACCTGCTATAAACAGGAACTGTAAATAATGGTTTTTGGGCATTTATTACCTGCTGCATTTGTTCGCCCAGGAAACCAAGTAATACTAATTTTTGCTTTGCAGCATTAATCAATGAAGTATTAGAGGGATCATTCTTCAGGATAAATAAAAGATTTTGCTGAGCCGTAAGTAACTCCGGACTGTAAATGCTCATAATTTTTTGCCTTTTTTTTACATACTGGTATCGAAATTTTACATACAATTTTTCAATCCTTCCGTTTATACGGGCTGATATAGCTCCAACCTGAGTTGTATTATATGCTGTATATCCAACCGCATTAATTTCTATAGGTTCATCCATCTTTTTTAATTGAGTGAACGGCAAGGTGGAGACTGCATAACTATTGGTAGGTTGCAGTAAGGTATGTAAAGAAACACCGTGTATTTTTTTGCTTTCGCTTTCCTTTTTTATTAATGTCATTCCGCAAATAGGGCAGTTTCCGGGTTTATCACGAATGATTTCAGGGTGCATGGAACAGGTATAAAGCACTTTTCCATCTCTGGAATTTGTACTCATACTCCCATCTTTATCATGCATGTTTCCCATACCCGGTACTCCTTCCTGCTCTGCAGGTATGTCATTTTTTGGAAGCAGTACTTTAAAATATATCCATGCGCCTCCAGCCATTAATACCACCGCCAATGAAATAATAATTGCTATGTTCTTTTTTATCATAACTGAATAATCATTTTATTTGTAAGATTCTTTCCAGTTCAACCTGCATCGAAAGTAATTGTTGTAATTCCTTTAAATATTCCAGTTGGGTCATATTTAATGTTTCCCATGCATCAAATAGCTCAAATAACTCTTCGGTATTCTGTTCATAAGACAACTGATAGGCCTTATAATTTCTGCGAAGTGCCGGCAGGATTTTTTCTTCATATAATTTGATTTGTATGTTTTTGCTGAGAATGTCAGTTCGCATACCATAAGCCATCCCGGTAGATTCATTAATAATCATTTGTTTTTGTTGCTTTAATGATTCATTTTCCCATTTCAGACTTTCGATATTGGCTTTATTCATTTTAGCTGACCACCGGGCCATAGGCAATCGAACCATAGCCATCGCTGTAAACTGCATGGGTTGTTTTGCCCATCCGTACATATTTTCGAACCGTACACCAAATTCGGGCAGCAACCTTGTTCTTTCCGTTTCCTGTTTTATTATATTGGCATACATTTCCTTTTCAATGGCTTTTATATCACTTCTGTTAGTTACAAATAA
>JBAZCD010000367.1:0-3679 GCA_041671205.1 Pedobacter sp. | reverse complement strand
AGGTATTGAATGATCCTGAAATTGAATTGGTTATTGTCAATACTCCGAGTAATACTCACGTAGATTATTCCAGAAGGGCTTTAATGGCCGGAAAGGATATTCTGGTTGAAAAGCCATTTGCACCAACATTAGCCGAGGCAAAAGAGATCTTTGATCTGGGAAAAAAACTGAACCGCAAGGTGATGGTGTACCAGAACAGAAGATTTTCGAGTGATTTTGAGGTTACCCGGGATACCATAAACAGTGGAAAACTCGGACAGATCATTGAAATCCATTTGCGTTATGATCGCTACAGGGCAGAGATCGGTCCGAAGGTTTTTAAAGAAACTCCAATTCCTGCAGCAGGCATTGTATATGATTTGGCTGCACACTTGCTGGATCAGGCAATCTGCATCCTGGGAGAGCCTCTTTCGTATCGTAAAATAACCGGTGTTTACCGTAAGAACTCACTGGTGGATGATTATGGACATATTCACTTAAGCTATCCGAATCAATTGAATGTATTTATAACGACAAGTCTTCTGGTAGCCGACCCTCAACCCAGCATTATCATTCACGGTACCAGGGGTTCATTTGTTAAAGCTTTCTGTGATAAGCAGGAAGACCAGCTAATTGCCGGAATGAAGCCTGGTGATCCCGGATTTGGAAATGAGGATGCCGGTAAAGAAGGCCGTCTGACATTGATGAGCGAGCAGGGTGAAAAAACCGTTGAACTTGTCCCATCAGCTGTCGGAAAATATATGGACCTTTTCGAAGCAGTAGTTCAGACTATTAGAAACGATGCTGAGTTTCCGGTGAAAGAATCTGAGGTGATGATACAGGTCGGGATACTGGAAAGTGAACCTGATAAAGTATAGGTGGATTGCTGAGGCCTATTATGGTGCGGTTAGTTTGTAGTATACAATTCTGATAAATAAAGCAATTAATATAATCCCTGACCACCACCTTGTTTTTTTTGTTCTTCTGTCGATATTTTGACTCCTTTGAGTTTCGAACATTGAATAGCCCCAGGTTATAAGAACAAGAGCCGCACAGGCACCAATAATTATTTTGTCTTTGGAAATCATAACTGCGACTATTGAACCAGCTGCCAAAATATTAACCAGATCAAGGAACTTTGGAAGTAATTGAATACCTTTCTTTGTCGAAATTTGTTTTATTCCGGACAAGAGATTTTCAAACCTTTCATAGTCTTCTATTTGCGCCGGTACCTCTATTACATTTCTTGTTGAATTTCCTTTTATAGTGAAGCTCCCGTTTGAGTTTTTAATTATTCTGTTGATATCTTCCATTTGAATAATAATATCCGGTGTGTCGTGCTGTTTTCGTCTAATCAATTGATTATCAATGGTTAAATTATAACTGTCATAAAGTTTCATTTGCCATTTTACACCTTTGTAATACCCCGAAATTATTAAGACTAAAAAAAGTGGAATTGCAAAAAGGAGAAAATAAAGGTCAGAATTTGATCTGTAGAAGCCTATCGCAATAAAAACAGATGCAAACAATGAAATAGCTATTCCTTTATTAAGTATAGCTTTTCTAACTTCTTTAATACAGTCTTTTCTAATTTCGAATTGGACCATAGTTGTCATTCAAAATGTATACTTCCTTTTTTCGATGGTTTTGCCAAATATCTACATATCGACACCTCTATAAAGTTTTTTTCGGGTGGCTCTTCGTTATAATCTTTAATTTAAGATACAATCTTAAAGTTGAATATATCAAATTAATATACCTTCTAAACAACTTTAAAGTGAAAATTGTTCTTTTATAAATTGAGAGGGCTGTGCTTAACTAAGGACACAGGGTAAAAATGAAATCCTTTTCTATCCTAATTTGAAGAAAACAGGTATATTATAAATGGTATTCACCTTTTTCCCATTCAAAGTACCGGGGAACCATTTATTATGGATTAGTCGGACAACTCTGAGTGCCTCTTCATCACAACCACTTCCAATACCTGTTTGGATCCTAAAATCTGAAGCTTTCCCATCAGAGCCAACCATAAATGAGATGATCACTCTTCCCTGAATTCTTCTTTCTCTGGCTTCAGGAGGATATTTAAGGTTATTTGTGAATGTTCTTCCTACCATAGCCGAACCACCAATCAGTACCGGAGCAGTATCGAGTTTTGTTAAAAGAGTATCTGAATCACTTATTACCTTATATTTCGCGTTTAAAGCCTGAGGAAAGATTTTCTGATAGATCAGGCTATCCTTCGTAAAATCATAGGTTTGCTCTAATTCTCCTTTGAAGTCATAAAACTCCCATACGCCTGCAGGTTTTCCTGGAAATTGATCTTTCCAATAATTTTTTTGTGCTTTTTGCCCGAATACAGCGTTTGAAAGCAGGGCGAATAGAATGAGTAGTTTAATTTTCATATTTAGATTTTCATATAGTTCTATATTAAGGATAATAAAATTAGCCTTAACCGCTCATTTTTCATCCGTCCTGCTGCTTTTTAAAATTTACTTAAATATACTTATCCAAATCATATGCAGGTTACGGAGATGCTTTAAACCCGTCTGATGACTCAATTCATCGGGGGGGAGTATCGATAAAATTGTTACGCCTGTAAAATTAGCTAATTAGGTAATGATTCATCTTTTATCTAATTTTGTATCAGGAATTGCATGGAAGCTATAAAAAGATCATTCGGAATATCAATCTCAGTGCTGTTGCTGCTGAGTTTTTCTGCCGTTTTGCTTCCATTGGATTTTTTTCACAACCACGCTCCAATTCCCAGCTCAACAAATACAGAACAGCTTAGCTCAAGCAGTACCAAGAAGGTAAATGTTCAGAACAAGCCGGATTATTGCTGGGTTTGTGCAGTACACATTGATAAAACCTTCACCAAAACTTCGTTCTACGAGAAGATCAGATTATTACCTGTGATGTCTGTTTTTCTGAACAATGAAGTTACATCCTATGTAGTTGAACAACTCCTATCTACTTTAAGAGGTCCTCCTGCAGAATAAGTATTTTCTTCCTTTTTTTATTTGTGTTGCGGCGTTTTCACGGCTGCAATTCTATCAGCTTATTTAATGTTCTAATTCCATAGAAATGAAATCTATTATGCTATACATATTATTATTTTTCTCATTTTCAGGCTCTTATGCTAACCTAGCCTCTGTTGATGGCCGGGTAATTGACGGGCAGACCAAAGAAACTCTTCCGGGTGCCCTGGTTACTATCCCGGATCTAAAGATCTCTGTTGTAACAGATGCTTCCGGGCATTTCAGATTCAACAATATCCCTGAAAAGGGGAGGTTTCTCGTTGAAGTCCGGTTTGTCGGCTATAAAACACTCATTGAAACCATTGATTTTTCACTTAAATCTGAGCTTGAATTTGCGCTTTTCCCGAGTGTGATCGAGGCCAAAGAGGTGGTTATTACCGGTACGGCATTCAGTACCGATAACCGAAAGAACAGTACCGCAGTATCTTCAGTTACTAAAGATCAGCTGGTCAATCATCCTTCGGGCAACCTGATCGATGCGATCGCTAAGATTCCCGGTGTATCACAGGTTACAACAGGCGGAGGGATCTCCAAGCCGGTGATCCGTGGGTTGAGCTATAACCGTGTAGTTACCCTGGTTGACGGTGCCAAGCAGGAAGGCCAGCAATGGGGCGATGAGCATGGGATGGAAGTGGATCAGTACAGTGCTGAACGTGTGG
>JBAZCD010000366.1:0-3681 GCA_041671205.1 Pedobacter sp. | reverse complement strand
ACATCAAACTATCAAAATTTTTATATTTTTAGTTCCTTTAACATTAAAGATCCTGGTACAATAAAATTTAGAAACAATAAAAAAATAAATACATGAACATGCAAAAAATATTACAGTCTTTACTGTGGCTTTCCTTGTTAACCCTTTTAGGTGTTATAGTACTTTTTCAATTGAACTTTGAAATGGAAGCAAAAATATTGACCTGCATTTTCTTTGTTTTTCTTCTGGCAGGAATTAATGGTTCAGAATTTTTAAAAGGTTTTTCCTTTACCATTTGGGTTATCGCAGCTGCAACCTTAAGTATGATGTTTCCTTCATACGTGACAGATGTCGGTGGATTCAAAACTGAAGTACTGATTGTACCCCTTATACAGCTTATTATGTTTGGGATGGGAACTACAATGGGAATAAAAGACTTTGTAGGTGTCTTAAAAATGCCAAAAGGAGTAATTATTGGTCTTTTTCTGCAGTTCACTATAATGCCGCTAATCGCATACAGTTTAACGGTTATGTTTAGTTTCCCACCCGAAATTGCTGCAGGAGTGATTTTAATCGGTTGTGTGCCTTGTGGGGTTTCTTCAAATATTTTGAATTTTCTTTCAAAAGGAAATCTGGCGCTATCAATTACTTTAACCTCATTTGCGACATTAATGGCGCCCTTTGTTACGCCTTTGTTAATGGAGCAGTTAGCCGGACAATTGATTCCAATTGATGTAGTTGCGATGATCATCAGCATTAGCAAAATGATCTTTGCGCCGCTGATTGCAGGAATCATTTTTAATAGAATATTCGGCAATAGGATTGCCTGGCTGAATGCGGCAATGCCTTTGGTTGCTATGGCTGCGAATGTGTTTATTATTGCGGTTATTGTAGCAGCAGGAAGGGACAGTTTATTAACCATTGGTTTTTTACTATTCCTGGCAGCAGTGATACACAATGCGATGGGCTTCCTCTTAGGCTATTGGGGCAGCCGATTATTCAGATTAAATAAACGGGATAGCCGAACCATCGCAATTGAAGTGGGACTTCAAAACGGTGGAATGGCTGCTGGAATAGCCTTTGAACTTGGCAGAGCCGCAACAATGGGTCTCTACCCTGCCATATTTGGAACCTGGATGGATATATCGGGTTCGTTTCTTGCTAACTGGTGGAGAAAAACCCCTGTTGATGATCTTAAACCAGAAGAAATAGAGTAGTAAAAAAATCCCTGACACTAATATTAAATTGTCAGGGATTTTTTTTATTTCCTTTTATTTGGACGAAATAATGCTTTATCATACCGGCGAAAGCCGGCACGGTATTACTTTTTAGATTTCTCTATTCCAAACAATCCTTCCCGTATATTGTAATATTTAAACCAGGCCGGATTTATAGCAGTTGCACCCGGACTATCCACAGAAATCAGTTTCGAAGCAAAGGGCTCATAAGCAGCACGTGGGGCAATGGCACCTTTCACTACCAGGATTTTCTGACGCTCAACATAAACCCCATTGGAAATGAAGATGTGAGCACTGTTAGGACTGGCACGCTCGGTAGTAATCAGCAATAAATTTGGCTCATCCAAAGTGGATCCTTCAACCTGGATTACAGCAGTATTTCCCATGTTCCAGTATCTTCCTCCCCCATGACGGATCTCTGTTTCAAGATAACGTCCAACATGTAATGAACGAACCTCTCCTTTAATCCTGACTGGTTTTCCATGCATATTATCAGATTTGCCACCCACAGAAAAATCAAATGATTTCCCTACACCGGCCTTTTCTGCAATTTTATAACCCTCAGGGTCATAAACGACCATCGCCCATCCTTTGGCTCCCTGTTTAAGCAATTCTTCAAGCATGAATGAACTATCGCCTGTTGAGCCACCGCCAATATTATCACCCATATCGATGAGTATCACAGGGCGGCCTTCATGCTCCATAGCCATTTTTACCGCCTCAGCAGGCTTGGGATTATTAATTCTGGTATCTTCCCTTGTATCCCAAAGCAATTGTGAAATCCTGCTAGCTTCTTTATCAGCCAATGCTTTATTATTATCGGTCACTACCACTACAGAAGGTCCCATCCATGGAACATCGGCATATTGATAACCGCCAGAAACACTAACTGCCAAGATTCCAGGGTTCTTTTCTACATTTTTACTTTCGGTAGTTATGGGTAATAAAGGTTTGGCAAATGTATTTTGAAAGGCAATGTTATAAACCATTGGGGCCTTTACTATGCTTTGAACCGGTTTTACCTTTCCGCTTACAATTTTAGCCATTATATCAGCTGCCTGATACCCACGATCATAGGTGTCGAGGTGCGGATTTTCCTTAAAAGTGATCAGCACATTACACAATTCAACCATTTTTGGGGTGATATTCGCATGAAAATCATGGGTAACCACGATCGGCATTGCTGCACCGAACGCATTTCTAACTCTTCTTACAATCTCTTCATCACCGCTCGGATAACTTTCAACAACCATGGCACCATGCAGATTTAAAAGTATTCCCTGAAGTTTTGGTCCGGCCTTTAATCCCGATATGATCTCATTCATCATGGTGTTAAATGCCTTATCTGTAACAGGTCCTCTTGGTGTAGCAGAAGTGATCAGCGTTGGATAAAGTTCAAGCCCGAATTGTTTTGCTCCCTCAATATAGCCTGCACTTGTTGTTTTGGCAGTTGACCCGGCAAAAAAACGTTTGGCCCTCTCCTGCTGACTTTCACCTAAAGTCACATTAAAATCTTCAAGTTCAGTCTTAATAATGTTGAAACTATTGGATTCATGTGAAATGCCGGCAACCCCAATGATTGGTTTTACCTGAGAAAACCCTGAAAATGATGAGAGGGATGCTACTGCAAATAGTGTGAATACTTTCCTTAATAAATTGTTTATCATGCTCATTATAGTTTTAAATAAATTGATATATAAAACTATATAAAAAAATGGATTAACGGTGCTAAGGCATTAAAAATCAAGCAATAGTTAATTATAAATCAGGGTATCCTGAGGTTTGAATGACCGGCATATTTTGGTCTGCAGCAGCCTGATTTTTGGCTTAAGTACACTTGTGCCTGCATGTAAAACAAAAAGGCTTCCTTGTTAACAGGGAAGCCTTTTCATGCAGTACGCCCATTAGGATTCGAACCTAAGACCTACGGTTTAGAAAACCGTTGCTCTATCCAGCTGAGCTATGGGCGCATTCTGCGACAAAAGTATAAAAACATCCCAAAAACTCAAACTAAAGAGAATATTTTATCATTTTTTATAGACAGCAAACGTTTCTGGCGGGATTTGATCCTGGTATAAAAACCTCTCCGGGTATTCAACTAATTTAAGGATCTCACTTAATTTATTAAATTTGAGCTCAATATCAGTGCATTGGCAAGATTCAAGAAAAAATTACACCTGGTTTTGTATCGCAAATACAGTTCAAAGCTGAAATTTGTAATGATGGCTTTGTGTGTGTTTTTGGTCACACTATTCCTGCCCAAACAGGCCAGATTCAGGTTTGAATATGAAAAGGGTAAGACCTGGATGCAAAAAGACCTGTATTCTCCCTATAGTTTTGCCATACAAAAGACCAATGAAGAAATTGGAAAAGATAGGGATGATGTCTTAAATTCAGTTTTGCCTGTTTATCAGAATGACAAAGAGCTTGCAGAAAATTCTATTATGCCTTCAATTCAGAGTTT
>JBAZCD010000365.1:0-3701 GCA_041671205.1 Pedobacter sp. | reverse complement strand
CCTCTCAGGTTTATCCATCTCGAAGATTCTCCTTTGATTTTTGTAGAACATCCTTAATACATTGATCGCTTTTTAAAGAAATGAGACAATGGCAATGTTCATCATATCCGTTTATGGTATCTATATAGATATTCTTCTTTTTCGAATTATGGCGAATGTGATCCCATAGTTCATTCCGGAATTTCGATGATTTTAGAAATGGGATTCGATTTTTTGTGCTCCAAACACAATGGATAATTATTTTTATAAATGACATTGCAGGGATTTAGACTACAATATTTTAAAGTTTTGGAATAATAAAAATTCGGATTAGGGAATGGTAGATGTGGATTATTTATCGGTATTTCGGCGCTGAAGCACCAGTATTTGTTCCGTTCTGGTCGGTTAGGTTTTGGGCTGAAGCCCAATCTGAAAACCGGATCTTCAACCGGAGCTAAAGCACCGGGCTAATGAGCGATGTGGCTATCCCAACGCTCATTACTTTTTATTCAATCAATTCAATTACCCATAATCCAGTGTCATCTCACACATTTATTGACGAATAGAGTTTCAATAGTTTTACCCTGGTATCGTTACAAGTAAACTACCATTATTTTAGCCTCCTTAGTATTCCGATGGGTTCGTCAAAGTATTGATGACATGATACTAGATTTATACTGTTGTACTAATTTTCAACTCTTTCAATTGCTCATCAGCAATCGTAGAAGGGGAATCAATCATAACATCCCTCCCAGAGTTGTTTTTAGGGAAAGCGATCACATCGCGGATCGAATCCAGTCCGGCGAAAATCGAAACCAATCTGTCGAATCCAAAGGCGATACCGCCATGCGGAGGAGCCCCGTATTCAAACGCATCCAACAGGAATCCGAACTGCTTTTGGGCCTCATCTATACTGAAACCAAGGTGTTTGAACATCAATGACTGAAGATCCCTGTCGTGAATACGGATCGATCCGCCACCGATTTCTGTACCGTTTACCACCATGTCATAGGCATTCGCACGAACCTGTCCCGGATCGGTATCCAGCATGGCAATATCTTCGGGTTTTGGTGAAGTAAACGGGTGATGCATCGCGTGATATCTGCCGCTCTCTTCATCCCACTCTAATAGAGGAAAGTCCAGCACCCAAAGGGGGGCAAATGTGTCTTTATCACGTAATCCAAGACGATTACCCATTTCCAGACGGAGTTCACTTAATTGTTTACGTACCTTATCAGTATGACCTGCCATGATCAGGATCAGGTCACCCGGTTCAGAGTTAAAAGCTTCCGACCATTTCTTCAATTCATCCTCACTGTAGAATTTATCTACTGATGATTTTAAGCTTCCATCGGCACCATGACGTAAATAAATTAAGCCTGTAGCACCAATTTGCGGACGTTTGATAAAATCAGTCAATTCATCAAGCTGCTTTCTGGTGTATTCTGCACAGGCTTTGGCATTGATGCCGATTACAAGCTCGGCACTGTCAAAAACAGGGAAACTGGCCTCGCCCCCGCCCCTCCAAAGGAGAGGTGCCTCAGACTGAGATAAATTATTATTCTTTAACTCCACAAATTGCATGTCGAAGCGTGTATCAGGCTTATCAGAGCCATATAAACGCATCGCATCAGCGTATTGCATTCTTGGAACTTCAGCCAGATCAATACCCTTCACATTTTTGAACAGGGTTCTGATCAGTCCTTCAAAAACATTCAATATATCTTCCTGCTCAATGAATGCCATTTCGCAATCTATCTGAGTGAATTCAGGCTGTCTGTCTGCACGAAGGTCCTCATCACGGAAACATTTTACGATCTGGAAATACCGATCGAAACCTGAAACCATAAGCAGTTGCTTAAAAGTTTGAGGTGACTGCGGTAGAGCGTAGAATTCTCCGGGATTCATACGGCTTGGAACCACAAAATCGCGGGCACCTTCAGGAGTTGACTTGATCAAAACCGGAGTTTCAACTTCGATGAAATCTAAGCCATCGAGATATTTTCTTACCTCCTGAGCCATTTTATGCCTTAAAACCAGGTTGTTTCTAACCGGATTACGGCGCAAATCGAGGTAACGGTATTTCAATCGCAGATCATCACCACCGTCTGTTTCATCTTCAATAAGGAATGGAGGCAATTTTGCTGCATTGAGTAATTCAAGCTTTAATACCTTGATCTCAATTTCTCCCGTAGACATTTTCAGATTCTTATTGGAACGCTCAATAACCTTACCGCTAACTCTGATGACGAATTCGCGGCCTAATTCACGTGCCTGGGCTCTCATTTCCGCATTATCATCCGAATTGAATGTAAGCTGCGTAATCCCGTAACGGTCGCGCATATCAACAAAAGTCATTCCTCCCAGATCGCGCGATTTCTGCACCCATCCGGTTAGAGTTACTTCCTTATTCAAATCAGCTATGGTTAGTTCGCCGCAAGTATGTGTTCTTAGCATTCTCTAAAAATTTTATTAAATGCAAAAGTAAGATTTTTGGCGGTATTGAGTAAACTGATCTTCGATTGCATTAATACACACCCAACTAAACTCAATAAATACGCCAAAATGACTATGAATTGAAAATTTCATCTATATTTGTCCCATCAACAGGGGTGCCTTGTTTGCGAAATCAAACACAAAAACAGGCTGAGAATATACCCATCGATGGAGTTGTAAGTTATAAGTTTTAGGTTATAAGTATTCGCGAGTACTTAAAGCCAAAGATCGAAACCCAAAACTTCTGAGAGCACCTGATCCGGATAATGCCGGCGTAGGGAGGTACAAGTTAATAAGCTGCATATAACCCCATTATGCAGGATTTTTAACTAAAAAAATAAATCAAATTGAAAAAGTTATTGATTGTCGCTATGGCGATTCTGACGCCTTTTATAGCTGCAGCACAGTTTTCTATTATAGGAAAAGTTTCAGAAAAAAATTCAGGTTCAGCGCTCAGGGGTGCAGGTATTAGTTTAGAGAATTCCGTATTTTCAACCCAGACAGATGCGTCAGGAAATTATACCATTAAAAATTTAAAGGCCGGAAATTACCGGATCAGGGTTAAATATCTGGGCTATCAGACATTGGAGCGCTCGATCAGCCTGAACGGAAATATCAGTCTTGATCTGGAACTTATTCCGAACAGTCTGGTAGCAGATGAGGTACTTGTAAGAGCTACCCGGGCATCCGAAAATTCGGCAAGCACCTACCGTAATATCAGTAAGGAGGAGCTTGAAAAAAACAATCTCGGACAGGATTTACCCTTTCTGTTAAATCAAACCCCATCTGTTGTTGTCAGTTCGGATGCAGGAAATGGAATCGGTTATACCGGTATCCGCATCCGCGGAAGCGACCCAACCCGTTTGAATGTCACCATCAATGGTATTCCATATAATGACCCTGAAAGTCAGGGTACTTATTGGGTGAATCTGCCAGATTTTGCCTCTTCGGTTGATAATATTCAGATCCAAAGAGGTGTAGGAACATCTACAAATGGTGCAGGTGCCTTTGGGGGCAGCTTAAATATCCAAACTACCACCAAACAGGATTCGGCTTATGCAGAGCTAAACAATACCTTTGGATCATATCAGACTGTGAAAAATACGATCAATGCAGGCACAGGACTGATCAATAATAAATTCAGTTTTGATGGCCGCTTATCCAGAATCAAATCGGATGGGTATATAGACCGTGGTTCATCCATGCGCCAGTCTTATTTCTTAAGA
>JBAZCD010000364.1:0-3706 GCA_041671205.1 Pedobacter sp. | reverse complement strand
ATTCGTGTATAGTTAGCCAGAGGTGTGAAGGATCGAGCACCATGTCGTACTTACCGGGTTCAACCGATTTGGCCTTCATTTTCTCATCCACATTTGCTGTGGCCGCTTTCACATCTTCAAGTATATCGTAACGGTCTTTGTAACGTGTTACGATTCCTTTGACCTTACTGCCTTCTTTGGGCTCAAGGTATTCATAGCCCATACCCATTGGGGTACTTAATGAGCGGATGGTATCGAACTTACCGCTGCTGCGATCGATCTTTGTTACAGTGAAGCTCGGGTAGATCCTGTGGATATCCTGATCGATATAGGAACCATCTGTAGAGGCAAAATATTTCTGCTCATTTACCGCGAAAATAATCGAATTGACAAAACTGGCACCGCCCTGCATAGCAATGGAATTGGTGTTAAGAAGAAGGTCTACTTTTTCCTTGACCGGAACTTCAAAAGCACTCTGCTCTATCGGAGATTTCCAGCTTACCTCACCATAACCCTTTTGCGGGGCAAGTTTTACCGGTTCTCCCTGAATTTTGGCGTTTGCCTTTGCTACAGCGACGGCCCTTTCGGCGAGTTTGGCAATATCTTCCTTTTCGACATTGTTCGATGAGGCAAAGCCCCAGCAGCCATCAGCAATAACGCGGATTCCTACTCCGAACGACTCGGTATTAGCCACGCCCTGTACCCGGTTTTCACGTGTAGCAACGAACTGGTTTAAATACCGGCCAATGCGGATATCAGCATAACTTGCACCCTTCGAGCGTGCAGCGTTCAGCGCCACATCGGCCAATGCTTTTTTAAGCCCGACATCCATTCCATCCAATGCCTGCAATGGATCAATAGAATTACCCAAGACAGATAGTCCCGGAAGCATAAATGCACCGGCTCCCATTCCACTCAGGTAGAGAAATTCACTTCTTTTCAATACGTTATCCTCCTGTTAATTGGTTAGTAGAGTTGTCCCGGACCAGATCCGGGATGGTTTTATAAATTGAAGTTAAAACATTTTTGCTTCAAGCCATAAATATGTGCAACAAAGTATAAATAATATGAAAAAATATATGGACGGGACTGTTTTCCGGTAATATCTTTCTGTAATATTTTGCTCATTGCTTTCCGCAAAAGCCTTTTCTGCCACTTTTGCGGTATTTTTTATTTTTTCTCCTGCCTGCACTAATGCCCAGTCATTTTTATTAAAGACATAAAACCAGCTTTGACTTAAATCTGTAAGATTCCCGATCTCAAGTAAATTCCAGCCACTTTTTTGTGGCCAGAAAGGGGCTGTCCATTGGAATCCCAGAACCGGATCCTGGGCGAATTTTAACAAGTCACCCTCTGAGCTGGCGACAGGAATGGAATCAGAACCGGTTTCAATAATGATTGATGTTTCCTGATTAAGCACCGGTAAAGGATCTTTTAATGCCCAAACTGAATTTAATTCTTTCATCCTCGCAACTTCCCCGATAAGCTTTGACCAGTAGGAAGAGTAGGATTTGAGATCATTTCCCAGTATCCAGGTATAGGTATCATTAATACTGCTGAGCAGGATTCTGCCTCTGCCGTATAATTTGCTGCTTACCATAATGTTAGCTTTATCGTCCCTTACCAGAGCCTGATTCTCATCTTTTGGAAGTATTCTGAATGAGCCTGACGAGACTAAGGCCATTTTTTTTGTACTGTAATCATCCCAGCGCAGACTGATGGTTTTTTCATCTGCCCGGGCTAAAGCACTGGTTTCGAAAAATCCTTTGAAAAATTCCTGACCCTTACTGATGCTGTCAGCGATCATGATGAGTCCCATGCCATTGTTCAGCTGATTCTGTATGGCCTGGTTCTCTGCCCGGCTCAGGGCCGATAATTCATCCGGATCACTGATCAAAACATCAAAATTTTCAAGGACTGAGGGTGTAATGCGATCCAGATTGATCCTTGCGATATTTAAAAATTCGGTACTGAATTTATTTTTACTGATCTCCGATCGCACAGCAAGGGAATATCGATTTTGAAACAGCCAGTTCTTCAGGAATTTATTTTCAAAATTTGGGGAGGATGATAAAAATAGAATCTTTAGTGGATTATTAGACTCAACGAATACCGGTACTTTTTCATTCAGAATGGTGTCTTCTGCAGCAATACCGATCAAAGCATAAACCGCCTTATCCAGATGTTTCGGAATGGTTCTTACCTGAAAATTTCCAGACTTGCCAGCAGGAATGCTCAATGAATCCAAATTCGTTCCCAAACCTTTCAGTATGAGTTTTACCGGTTTATCAGCGGTGTTCAGATAATTCCCGCTCACCATAAGCTGCTCTCCTGAATGTATAGTCATGTTCCAATGAACAGATTGCACTCCTGAAGGCAGGGGAGAAGGATAGAAAACCAGGTTCTTATCTTTTATCACTTCCAATTCCTGATCCTCAAATCCGTAACCCAGAACGTGAAATTTAGAAAATTGCTGATTTATAGCCAGAAAACCGGCCAGATCAGGTATCAGTTTCGCAGATCTTATCTCATTAGCTATAACAGGATCTGTAGTAAATGCTGGTATATTTTTAAATGTGTCAAGACTGTCTTTCTGAAATCCTTCTGTGATTAAAATGGCCGTGTTTACTTCCTGTGGCTCTGTTTTCTTCTGATAAGTAATGGGTATTGCGATAAAAGTCAGTGCAATAGCTGCGAGACAGCTGGCAGTAATCCTGAGGATCAGGTTGGCCTTATTCTTCCTCTGTATTTCTTTCAGGAGAAGAAATCCGAGCAGAAGAAGAATTGATATGATATAGCTGCTCTCCATATTAAGGTCTGTTCCGATTTAAATTATTGAAATACTCTTTAGAAAGTGCCGATCCCGGTCCGGTATTCTTTGCCTGCGGCACTTTCATCTCATCTCTGATCATTTTCTGATAGGCAGCTTCAACACTAAGAATATCTGTTAATTTAGCTTTGCTGCCGGTATTCATGATTCTCCTTAAGGCGGTCAGTGCACTCAGAAATTCTGCCGGTTCTGCGGAGGCCTTTTCGGCCAGTAAAGTGCCTGAATCCTGCAGGACTGTACTTTCCTCGGAGCTCAGTCTGTCGCCATTTTTCAAACGTGCAAGCACTGCTGTAGCTTTTTTCAGAGATCTTTCCCGGTTTTCGCTTTTATCTGATTTTCGTTCATTTAAAGGCCGGATAATTTTGTCGAGTTCGCCGCTTAGCCGTTTTTCTGCTTTAATTTGAGGGGCTTTGAATGCTGTTTTGGCGACATAAACCCTTGATTTTTGCTGCAGATCTTTCAGCAGGCGAAGGGCTTTATATTCAAAAGGCAGCGCCTCTTCCGGTTTATAAGTACGCAATCGTAATTCAGCACTCCACATTTCCGCCAGAGTGGCTTTGAGCTGTGCTTTTAGTTCAGGTTCAAAGAAGGGGGCATCCTCAGCGATATCATGTTTATGTGCATAGCCATCCAGCATTTTTTCTGCATTGCCAAAATCAGCAGCCTCATTTTCCGCATGATCTTCATGTTCCTCTCCAATTTCTTCATCTGTTTCTTCACCAAGAAATTTACCATAGCGCAGACGTAAGAGTTTTTGATCAATACCCAGGTTATTGCTTCGGTTCTTAAACGCTGTTTCACTAGCCTGGTTCCTTTCTTTGATCAGCTTTTCAGTATCAATTATGATCTGCCGCTGGCTTCTGAAATATTCCGCAACCAGATTAACACCCGAACGCA
>JBAZCD010000363.1:0-3716 GCA_041671205.1 Pedobacter sp. | reverse complement strand
TTTCAAATGAATATAATGGCTTATATGATATAAATCAATCATTTACATGACTGAAAAAGCCCCTGTAACATGACTAAAAATGTTCAATTATACTCAACGATAACTTGTCCTGTTTGTGGATTTGAAAAACAGGAGACCATGCCTACAGATTCATGCCAATTCTTTTATGAATGCACAAAATGTAAAGCTCTTATAAAACCATTACCAGCTGATTGTTGTGTATATTGTTCCTACGGGTCAGTTCCATGTCCTCCAATACAAATTGGCAAAAGTTGTTGTTGAAGACATATTCAAGATAAGTTACAAGATTAATATTTTATCCCAACTCTTCGTGCTGCAAGATACCACGCTCTTATAATTCGGGGTTTTTAATGATCTTTTCCAGACCGCCTCACGCCAATCCGTCTGTTTTTGTTCTCTTCCTCGCTTTTTGCAATTCTTTTGCGAAGTAGCACATTTCTATCTTACTCCGAAGCAATTAAAGAATCATCTTCCTTTAGTACTTCGAAAATTATTATATTTTATTTATTTAAATATAAGTGCATTCCCCGGGAAGCAGTGTTCTCTCTGATCACATTGTTTATTTGTTCCCGTGTCGCTATGTTCCGGGCTACGCTTCGCTGCGGAAACCTCGAAGCTGAAAAAGCTTCTTCGTGTTCTAAACCCTTCACAGCGCTAATGCGATGATTTGAGCGGCACAATGGTACACGGCTAAAATCATAATGCAGAAGTGGTGTTCGCCCTGGGCTCACTCTATAAACAAGTTTTTTACAAAGTTAGCCATAAGTCCTAAAAACGTTGGCCCCATTGCGCAAACAACCACCACACGCAAAAGACTACGGCATAAAGCCGCTCTCGCTATTTATTCCGTTTCCTTTTGCACTTATTTAGTCCTTCTGGCTGTCGTTCCCTGGTAAAAACTTTGTTTAACTTAAATCTATCGCATTATGAAAAACACACAGTCCACCCAGCAAACAATCGATTTTCTTCATGTAGCAGAAGTTTCCCTTATCTACGTGACTAAAGTTAAACCTTCGGATCGCCTAACGGTAAAATGTTCCAGGGATGCACAAAAGATCTTCTTCGACTCCTGGAATCAAAACACAATTGAACATAAGGAAACTTTTAAAATGCTCTTGCTTAATAGGGCAAACAAAGTCCTTGGAATGACCACGATCTCTGAAGGAGGACTATCCGGCACAGTAACGGATGTTAGGCTGATTTACCAGTATGCCATAAAAGGTAACGCTTCAGGAATTATAATATGCCATAATCACCCTTCAGGAAATGTCAACCCAAGCGAGAGTGATCAGAAAATAACAAATAAAATAAAAGAAGCTGGAAATCTTCTTGATATTCAATTACTCGATCACATAATTCTTACCTCAGAAAGAGAGATCTACAGAAGCTTTGCTGATGAAGGTCAACTTTGAAATTAATACCCTTCGGGGTATTTTTTTCGGTTTACAGTG
The DNA here is from genome assembly GCA_041671205.1 of Pedobacter sp. Lineage (GTDB taxonomy): Bacteria > Bacteroidota > Bacteroidia > Sphingobacteriales > Sphingobacteriaceae > Daejeonella. The sequence goes on along the minus strand of JBAZCD010000363.1, from coordinate 2,244 downwards.
GTATAAAACAGTCTTTGCCCTCGTACGGTTTTTGGCCAAACACAGAATACTCGGAATGTTTGTCCAAAAAGGAGATTTCAATTTGGAGGAAGAAGGTTACAAATTGAAAACCCCTCTCCTTTTGCCCGGAAAGAGTTTGCCTCTTTTTCCGCTAATCTACGCTTTAAAAAGGCAAACACTTTCCCTTTGTGCTCTGCTATACTGCCAATAGTGAAACTCATTATTACTGGACCCGGTTTATAGATTTTATTTTTGCCAGGGACAAAAATGTATAAACAATCATTTTGGTAGGGCTTTTGTACTGAAATGGTAGTGACTGACACAATGTTTAACCTGAGAAAAGAAATTTACATTTTTAAATATTCTTCCATCGGCAAATCAGAAATACATTTTGTTATGGTTGAAAAAAAGTTGTTTTCTATTAATCTTAATCTGTACTACTGCAAAAACAATAGCAAAGGCAGTTATTGAGGATATGATTAGATTTATGATTTCCATAATTATACCCTAATAAAATAGATTAGAATACTCCATCCGGGATTGGAAGGCCTACCATATGCAGCAGGCTTAAGAATATAACTAGAACTATCAGAAATTCGAAGAGCCTAAAAGTAGCTCTGGCAAAGTTATATTTATTATGTACATCTGTATGAACAGCTTTAATATAGAGTGATATGTAAGATTGGTCCTTGTTTGTTTTTATATAATTAGAAAACATTTTTCGTGTAATTTTATAATAAAGAATCAGCACTATAACAAGTAGTATAAAAGTTATAGGTGTCCTAGTTATAAGGTCTTTAAATAATCCAAGAATCGTATTCAATAAATTCATATATGAATTGCTGGAGGTCGGCTTTGGTACTTCTTTTTCAATCTCATTGTTGATTTCCAAAATCGAATTCAGCCAATTTTTTGTTATAGTACTTACCCAATTTATAGATTCTTCATTTTCAAGAACATTGAAAACATATATTAATAATACTTTTTGTTTTACTCTGACACAACTGGCACTTCCTATTACCCTGCCTGATCCTTCGTCAAAGTTGTATTTAGTTACAGTCAAAAATGATATTGCGTCTGATGTTTCTAAAATTGAGCCAATAGTTTTCATTTCGCCAATTTCTGCTTTCCCCACGATATCCTGTGTTCTTTTAAACTCAATGTTGGCATCCTTTATGACCTCTAACAGGCCAGAGGAAGAAAAAACAGTTTTGAGGCTTTCTTTGACATCAATAAAATCAGACGGGGAACATAGGAGGGATTCAACTTCTTTATTTACCCCAATAAACATTTTCTTCGAAGGCTCAATTCCAGCATGCTTAGCAATATCTTCAGGTAGGAAATAGGCTATAAGTTTATATCCCTCCGGGACTTGATCTTTTGCAACTATCCTCTTTATATCTCCACTTTCGACGAACCCATTTAATGGTATTGGAATGAGAAGCGATTTCCCACCAACATCTATTTTAAAAGGCGAATTAACTTGACTATATGCATTTAATGCAGATAGGATCAAAATTGTTGTTACAAAAAGCCGTAGTTTCTTCATAAATCAAATCTAATAAATATTATTTACTTAGAATGTATTTCTGTATTTTGTATGTCAGCCAGTGTACTAATAATCAATATCTCAGAATATTGATTCTAAGGTTACGTGGGTATAAATCTTAGTGATTTTGCCGGTGCAAGGTTTTTAGCCAAACACAGAAGACTAAGAATGTTTGGCCAAAAAGGAGATTTCAATTTGCAGGAAGAAGGATACAAATTGAAAACCCCTCCCCTTTTGCCTGGAAAGAGTTCGCCTATTTTTCCGCTCCGCTTCGTTGCACTCCACTACGCTTCAAAAAGGCAAACACTTTCCCTTTGCGCTTTGGTGAAATTTATTTAGTCCTCGCTGCGTGATCCTCGCCAGGGCCAAATAAAAAAAACAAGGAATAGTGGTATTCGGCATAGCCTCATGGTCATTTAACCAGAATTTTCCATAAATTTAGCCTAACGATTAAAATGGAGGCCAATGTGCTATAACCCGCCCCGCTCAAAAGACTACGCCATAAAACCGCTTCGCTATTTATTGCGTTTCCTTTTTTCCTTATTTACTCTTTTAGGCTGCACTTCACGTAAAATTGCTGGTATACAGCACTATATTATTATTTACTTAAAATTTATTTACTATGATCGTAACAATTTTTACAGGCAACATCGGCTCAGTGAAGCCAGTTGCACAGGTTGGTGATTCTAAAGTTC
>JBAZCD010000362.1:2461-3724 GCA_041671205.1 Pedobacter sp. | reverse complement strand
GGGCTTATTGAACCGAATGAGCCGCCAAAGAAGATTATGATAGGGGAAGGGGAATTTGAGTAGAGTAAGAATGGGAATTAATTGACAATTGAAAGCTGATTTTAAATAGCAATGAGGTCCCTCCTGCGTTGGGATGACAGAGAGGGGATAATTGATAATTGACAGTTGACAGTTGAGAATTTAAAATGAAGAAAAATTTACTTGTCACTAACCAACCAACAACCAACAACTAACAACCAGTGAATATCAGAACCGACATATTGCTCCGTGTGTACATCGCCTTCGGGCTGATCGTAGTGCTTGCCTTTGCTGTGCTGTATAAATTAGTTGATGTTCAGATCGTGGAAGGAAAGAAATGGAGATCCATGGCCGACAGTCTTTCTACCCGTTTTGCGAATGTGGAGGCTGCCCGTGGAAATATCTATTCGGTGGACGGCAGTCTGCTGGCGACTTCAGTCCCGGAGTACGAGGTTCGTATGGATTTGATGGCCGGCGGCATTGAGAAGGATGAGGTCTTTTTCGAAAAGGTCGACTCGCTGGCTGGTAAATTATCTTCCTTTTTTGGAGATAAATCAAAAAAACAATATTCCAGGATGCTTCGTGAGGCCCGCGGAGATAAAGCGCGCTACCTGCTGCTGAAACGGGATGTGACTCATCCGCAGTTAAAGGAGATCCGTAAGTTCCCTATTTTCAATCTTGGACGTTATAAAGGCGGTTTGATTTCGGTCCATCAGAATAAACGCATTCTGCCATTTCAGACCCTGGCAGCCAGAACTATTGGTTATAAGAATAAAAATGTTCAGCCTGTAGGCCTTGAGGGTGCTTATGGTGATTACATCGACGGTGAAAGCGGTAAACGCCTCATGCAGCGTATTGCCGGCGGGGTATGGATGCCTGTAAATCAGGATATAGAAATTGCACCGAAAGAGGGTGCTGATATTATTTCTACCATCGACATCAACATGCAGGATGTGGCTCAGCGGGCGCTGATCAAACAGCTCATCACCAGTGATGCGGATCATGGTTGCGTGATCCTGATGGAGGTAGCAACAGGAGAGATCAGGGCGGTAGCCAATTTCAGCAAGGTTAGGGAAGGTGAGTATAAGGAGCAGTTTAATTATGCGATAGCAGCGAGTCAGGATCCGGGTTCAACCTTCAAACTGGCTTCCTATATGGCTTTACTGGAGGATAAAAAAGTGGATACAAGCAGTATGGTGGCAACGGGCGACGGAACTTATCGTATCCCCGGACATACCATCCGCG
>JBAZCD010000362.1:0-2451 GCA_041671205.1 Pedobacter sp. | reverse complement strand
ATGTGGCCATCGCTAAACTGATCAATACCGCTTACCAGAATGAGCAGGAGCGGTTTTCAGCCCATTTATATGAGTGGGGACTAAATAAAAAATTAATGCTTCAGATTCCGGGCGAGGGTCAGCCGGTGATTAAAAATCCGAAGAACAGAAGCTGGAACAAGAATCAAACACTGCCTCAGATGGCTTATGGTTATGAGATGCAGATTACCCCATTGCAGATGCTTGCATTTTATAACGCAGTGGCAAATGATGCCAGATACATCGCTCCAATCTTTGTGAGAGAGATCAGACGTCTTGGCAATACTGTAGAGCAGTTTCAGGCCCGTGTCATCAATGAAAAGATCGTTTCGGATGTTACCCTGAAGAAAGCCCAGGCATTGCTTGAAGGTGTTGTAACCGAGGGTACTGGTAAGGCCCTTGCTTCGCCTTTGTATAAAATTGCCGGTAAAACGGGCACTGCGCAGGTGGCTGATGCCAATAAGGGATATCGCGTTGATAAAAAATACCAGGCCTCATTCTGCGGTTACTTCCCTGCGGATAATCCTAAATACTCGATGATCGTGGTGGTGAATAACCCGCATAAAGGAACCTATTATGCTGCATCGGTAGCCGGTCCGGTTTTCCGTGAGATCGCCGACAGGGTGTTTGCAAGTGATATTAACATGTTCGATCCGCTTAAAGAGCAAAAATTTACAGGTAACCTTAAGTTGCCTGAAGCAAAATCCGGAGAGCGTAAAGCGACACAGGCAGTCTATAAATCATTTGGTATCAAGGCTTTATTTGCATCAAACTCAGATTATATCAGGGTGGATACAAACCGGGGCATTGCGTCACAGGAAGTTAAGATCATTGAAGGTTCTGTTCCTGATGTAAGTGGTATGGGATTGAAAGATGCGCTTTATGTTACCGGCAATTCAGGCCTGAAGGCATTGGTGCGCGGCAGTGGCAGAGTGGTCAGACAATCATTAGCCGCCGGAACAAGGGTCCAGAAAGGGTTTCCAATTGTATTAGAACTGGAATGATGAGGAAGCTGAAAGACATATTATACGGAGTTTCCCTGAAGCATGTAAAGGGCTCAACAGACCATAAGATATCGGGCATTTGTTTCGATTCACGAAAGGCTGCACCGGGTGTATTATTTGTTGCGGTTCGCGGTACAGAATCTGATGGTCATGCTTTTATCGGGCGGGCGATCGAACTGGGAGCAAGTGCCATCTTGTGTGAAGAGTTTCCTGCAGAATTCAGTGAAAATGTCAGCTATTTCCTGGTCGACAATTCTGCAAAAGCGCTGGGAATCACGGCATCCAATTTCTTTGATAATCCTTCCGCCAAGCTGAAACTGGTTGGTGTTACCGGAACCAACGGAAAAACTACCATTGCAACCCTGCTCTTTCAATTATTTCAGGAACTGGGTTATAAAACCGGATTGATTTCCACTGTTCAGAACCAGATCAATGATCTCATTGTTCCTGCCACACATACCACCCCCGATCCCGTGGCATTGAACAGCCTGCTGAACGATATGGTTGAAAGCGGCTGTGATTATTGCTTTATGGAGGTTAGCTCGCATGCCATGACCCAGGCCCGGACAGCGGGTTTAAGCTTTGCTGGTGGAATATTTACCAACCTGACTCATGATCACCTTGATTTTCACAAAACATTTGATGCCTATCTGAAAGCTAAAAAGAGCTTTTTTGACGGACTCAATAACCAGGCATTTGCGCTAACCAATATCGACGATAGGAACGGGATTGTGATGCTGCAGAACACCAATGCCCATAGAAAAACCTATGGACTGAAGAATATTGCTGATTTTAAAGCCAGGATCATTGAGAACCATTTCAGCGGCTTATTGCTGAATGTGGATGGGGAAGAGGTCTGGTTTAAAATGGTTGGCAGTTTCAACGCGTATAATTTACTGGCAGTTTATGCCACCGCATTATTGCTTGAGCAGGATCGTACCAAAGTACTGACCACCCTTAGCCGCCTGACTGGTGCTGAGGGTCGCTTTGATTATATCATATCGCCCTCCGGGATTATTGGTATTGTGGATTATGCGCATACCCCGGATGCGGTTCAGAACGTACTGAGCACCATACAGGATATCCGAAAAGGCACCGAGCAGGTAATTACAGTGATTGGCTGTGGCGGCGACAGGGATAAAACAAAGCGTCCGGTGATGGCTCAGGTAGCCTGCGACTGGAGCAGCAAGGTGGTGCTGACCTCCGATAATCCCCGTTCAGAAGTTCCTGAGCAGATCATTAAAGATATGGAGGCTGGGGTGATGCCGAATAACAAAAAGAAAACACTTTCAATTACCGACAGAAAGGAAGCAATCCGTACTGCCTGTCACCTGGCAAAGCCTGGTGATATCATACTGGTTGCCGGGAAAGGGCATGAGAAATATCAGGATATCGGTGGTGTAAAGCTTCCGTTTGATGATAAGGAAGT
>JBAZCD010000361.1:0-3737 GCA_041671205.1 Pedobacter sp. | reverse complement strand
ATCAGTATGTCTATTAAACAAATATGCAAGTCAAAGCACATTATCTGTTCGGTTCCGGATATCAGAAAAGCTCAGGCCGTGAAAGATTGTCTGGAACAGCCTGTAAGTAATTTGTTCCCGGCCAGCATACTTCAGTTTCACCCAAATTGTTCTTATTACCTGGATAAATATTCTGCTGAACTTCTTTCTGCTGATTTAACTCAGAAAATTAATTAGATCACGTTCAGGATAAGCGGAATTCAAAATCTAATGAAGGGTTTGGCCTGTTGGGTCATTAATTTTTACAAGCCGGCTGAAAAATCAGTGTTTTATTCCATATGCCATGGCATTTAAAAATAGACGATACCTGAAGAGTAAAAAATCAATCATTCTTATCATAGTTTCATTGATTTTTTGCATCGGTATTTATATGCTGGACAATGCACATGGTATCAGAGCTCTAAAAATCGCTGATTCCGGAGCCAGCGCGGCTGCGTATAAGGATAACACTGATCCGGGCATCCGGCAAGGAAAAGCATTGGCTGTAAAACATTGCAAATCATGCCATATGTTACCCGACCCTTCTTTATTGGATAAAGACAATTGGCAGGCGGCCCTGGTAATGATGGGGCCGCGTTTAGGTATATTTGATCACAAAGGGCAGCCATATCCTATTTTTACTGATATTGATCAAAGCTTTTATCCTTCAGAGGCCGCGATGAGCTCTTCCGAATGGCAGCAGATTATTGATTATTACACCACTTCAGCACCTGCAGTTTTATCCCCGGGAAATAAAAAACCGATTACAAATCGGCTTCCGTTTTTTGCAGTGGAATTAGCCCCGAAATTATTGCATAGAAAAGGGAATACCGCTTCTTTTATTAAAATTGATACGTCTGTAAAGCCACACCGCATATTTGTTAGCCGGGCTGGTTCAAACACTCTTTTTTTGCTTAACGATAAGTTGCAGGTAACAGATTCCTTAATCACAGGTGGTCCGGTTGTTGATATAGACTTTCATGATCATGAAATAGTAGTTTGTAAGATTGGCAATAATCTTTTTGGCAATAACTCAATGGATGGTAGTTTAATACGGATTAAATTAAACAATCAGGGAAATTTCAGGACTCAGCCTGAACCATTATTTGAGGGTCTGGCAAGGCCCGTGCAGATTACTGCTGCTGATATTAACGGAGACCGTAAAAAGGATTACCTGATTTGCGAATTTGGGAATGTAAGTGGTGCTTTATTGTGGATGGAAAATAAAGGTAACGGAAAATATTTACGTCATAACATTCGGGCAGTGGCTGGTGCGAATAAGGCCTATATACAGGATTACAACAATGACGGAAGGCCTGATATATGGGCACAGTTCTCCCAGGGAGAGGAGGGTGTTTTCTTATTTACCAATAAAGGCAATGGCTTATTTGCTGAGAAACAGGTCATACAATTGCCACCCTCCTATGGTTCATCTTCCTTTGAACTGAATGATTTTAACAAGGACGGATTTCCTGATATTCTATATACCTGTGGTGACCGCGGTGACGGGATAAATCAATTAAAGCCATATCATGGGGTATATGTTTTTATAAATAACGGAAAGAATGAATTTACTCAGCAGTATTTCTTTCCTATCAATGGATGTATTAAAGCGATGGCCCGTGATTTTGATAAAGACGGTGATCTTGATATAGCAGCCATTGGTTTCTTTACTGATAACCAGCATCCGGAAGAAGGCTTTACATTTCTGAAGAACGAAGGCAATTTAAACTTTGAGCCTTATTCTTTGCCTGTAGAAACAAAATTCAATAAGGCAACAACAATGGATGTAGCCGATCTTGATGCCGATGGGAAGCTGGATATTATCCTTGGTCATGGATTTATAGGAAATAAAGCTATGGATGTTAAAAAACCGCTTTTCATAGTGTTAAAAAATAGGTTTTAAATAATAGTAGTTAATAAGAGAATAAATAATATGAATCAGCAACGTTTAAAAATATATAACGGTAAAATTCTTACCCCTTACCGTATGATCCCTCAGGGAACAGTCCTGATAACCGATGGTATAATTACTGAAGTGAAAGAAGGGAATATTGATGTCAGCGATGCGATTGAAATTGATGCGAAGGGAAATTATATATCGCCCGGGTTTATTGATATCCATGTACATGGCGGTGGCGGCCACGATTTCATGGATGGGAGTGAAGCAGCTTTTTTGAAAGCAGCAGAAATTCATGCACAATATGGAACTACCTCCATGTCGCCAACAACCCTGACCAGTGAAAAAGAGGATCTGCTGAAGACGCTGGAACTTTACGAAAGAGCGGATAAAAACAATATTAATGGTGCACAATTTCTGGGTATGCACCTGGAAGGGCCCTATTTTGCAATGAATCAGCGCGGAGCGCAGGATCCGCGTTACATCCGCGATCCTGATCCTGAAGAATACATGGATGTTATTGCCAGATCCAATTTTATTAAACGATGGAGTGCGGCGCCGGAATTAAAAGGAGCAATACCATTTGCCAAATATCTGCTTTCAAAGGGAATTTTGCCGGCATTAGCCCATACAGACGCTGTTTACGAGGAAGTGCTCGAAGGTTTTGAAAATGGTTACACGCTTGCTACCCACCTGTATTCAGGTATGTCCGGAGTTAGCCGTAGAAATGCTTTCCGGTATGCAGGGGTAATAGAAAGTGCATATATTATAGATGAAATGGATGTGGAAATTATTGCGGATGGAATTCATCTTCCGGCACCTCTGCTGAAGCTTATCTATAAAATTAAAGGTCCGGATAAGATTGCCCTCATAACTGATGCAATGCGCGGGGCTGGTATGCCTGAAGGTGAAAGTATTTTAGGAAATAAGGATACAGGTTTGAAGGTAATAATAGAGGATGGAGTAGCTAAACTGCCCGATCGTACTTCCTTTGCAGGAAGCGTTGCCACGGCAGACCGGCTTGTGAGGAATATGATTAATATGGCTGATGTTCCTCTTTTGGAGGCTGTCAGGATGATGACCAGCACCCCTGCCCGTATTATGAATGTAGCCGACAGGAAGGGGTCTCTGATTGAAGGAAAGGAAGCAGACATCGTTCTCTTTGACGGGAATATCAATATTCAGACTACAATTATTAATGGGAAGGTGGTTTATAACAGATCTCTATAGAGCAGGGTGCCTGCGTTAGCCGATATGATTGAGAAGTTCGATTTGATCTCCCACGCAGGCACTCCTGTTAATTCCTTCTGGTTGAATCCCTGACCATTAGTTTGCCAGGTAATATGATTTCTTGGGGATTGAAATTTTTCTTATTGATGTGTTTTAAAAGCAGATCGCAGCTTGTTGTTCCAATCTCAAAGGCCGGTTCGGCGATCGTAGTTATTGAAGGAGAAATTATAGTGCATATCGGATCATCAGTAAAACCTATCACACCAATCTCTTTACCAATAATTACTCCATTATTTTTCAGTGCTACAATAGCCCCTATTGCCTTCCTGTCATTTACCGCAAAAATCGCATCAGGTCTTTGTTCACATTGTAAAAGCTGATAGGTATCAGTCTCGCCGTATTCCTGGGAAAATCCGGAGAAGATAATCCATTCCTCCCTGGCTGCCAATCCATGTTTTTTTAATGCATCAAGGTATCCGTTTAATCTTTTTTCAGTAAAGTCTAATCCCTTTGGACCTGCGATATGGGCAATTTTAGTATAGCCGCTTTCAATCAGATGTTCTACAGCTTCAAATGCACCGTTATAATC
>JBAZCD010000360.1:0-3749 GCA_041671205.1 Pedobacter sp. | reverse complement strand
ACGATTTTTCGACCTAACCGCGACCCAGACCAATATCAATTGCTTTGGAGAAAGCTCAGGAGCAATCAATTTAACAGCATCGGGAGGAACTGCACCTTATTCATACATCTGGAGTTCTGGCCAGACTACTAAGGATCTGAGTGCATTAGCAGCTGGTTCTTACGCTGTTACGGTGACTGATTCTAAAGGTTGTACCGCTACAGAAACGATTCTGATTACTCAACCCGCTGCAGTTTTATCCCTTACCGCAACCCCAACCAATATCAATTGCTTTGGAGAAAGCTCAGGAGCAATCAATTTAACAGTATCAGGAGGAACAGCTCCTTATACTTACAAATGGAGTTCAGGTCAGTCAACCGAGGATCTAATTGGAATTAAAGCTGGAAGCTATTTGGTAACAGTGACAGACGCAAACTCTTGTACGAAAAAATTAGAAATTTCGATAAGCCAGCCGGAGGGAATTTCCGTTTCATTTTTGGTCAAAAATGCTTCATGTCAGAATGCTTCAGATGGCAGCATTATCGCAAATATAAAAGGAGGGAAGGCGCCATACAGCACGATCTGGAATGAGAATAAAGATTTAAATAATCCTGAAATAAAGAACGGCAAACCGGGTAGATATGCTCTGCTGGTTATAGATTCAAATGGCTGTTCTCTCAAAGTCGAAACTGAGATTTTATACGGAGATTGTTCGCCGATTGCACTGGATGATAGCTTTAAAACGGAGCAACAAGTCCCTTTTACAGGTGATGTATCTCCAAATGATTCCGACCCGAATAATGAAAAATTGACATTTCTTAAATTATCAGAACCCAGGAATGGAAAAATTGTTTTCAATCAGGATGGAAAATTCAGTTTCCAGCCCGATAGTGGTTTTAATGGACAGACTAATTTTACTTACCAGATTTGTAATATCAGCGGAAATTGTAAAACAGCTAAAGTGCAAATAACTGTAAGCCCTGTTTCCTTTGTAAGTCTTAGCCCCGAAATTTCTTCAGTTAAAGAAGGGGCTAAGGTCAGTATTACAGCCAGATTAAGGCAAACATTTCCTGAAGATGTTTTCGTAACTCTCGAATACAGTGGAAGAGCAGAAAAGGAAAAAGATTATTTGGTTCTGGATAATTATCAGGGTTTAAAAATACCTAAAGGTTCATTCTCTACAACTGATAAAATTACGATTGCCGTAATAAATGATGCATTTGAGGAGGGCATTGAGGACATCAAAATAAAGATAAAGACAGTTTCAAATGCTGCAGTTAAAATAGGAAATGGAGCTATGGTTAAGATCATTGATGTATATCCCCCTCCACCAATAACTGACGTTCCAAGTGTAGAACTTGTTAATCAGGATATAGAGATTGATCCGCTTCTGTCACCAAACGGCGACGGTCTTGGAAATGAATATTTTATTATTAAAAATATTGAAGAATATCCAGATAATGAGGTTATTATATTCAACAGATGGGGTAATGAATTATTCTATATGAAGGCTTATAATAGTAGTGACAGGATATTTAAAGGTTATGCGAATAAAGGCCTGCTTGTCAATGCTGAGGCGCCCCTGACAGATGGGGTCTATTTCTATATCGTTAATACATTCATAACGAATGATGGCGTTAGAACCAAAAATATGAACAGAGGTTATCTTATACTTAAGAGGTAATTACTTAATAGTTTTCTAATCAAATCAGACCTTCTTTTGCTTTGGTACCCCCTTTCTTATCTTCTTTCAATAAAATTTCGATATTTGAGCTATAAAACCCAATTATCATGTATAATATGAAACTTAGTATTTCAATTTTTGCATTGGCGGCTTTATTCGCAGCCTGCAACCAGACTCAGGAAAGCAAAGAGACCCCTGCAAGTGATTCGCTTGTAACGGTGCCTGCAGTTGCAGTTGAATTAAGAGACACATCAATCAATCAGGCCTATAAATGTTATGAGGATCTTAAAGATGTACTTGTTAAATCGAATGCATCGGAAGCCCGGATAGCAGCAGCAGAACTTGGAGCAGCTCTGCGTAAGATTAAGGGATCTGAAAATACCGCAGTTTTAGCTGATAAAATTGCCGCCAGTACTGATCTCTCGGAGCAGCGTACCAGTTTTACTGCTCTGAGTAATGATGTAATTACTTTGTTTAAACAATCTGAGATATCTTCAGGTAGTATTTACGTTCAATATTGTCCAATGGCCAACGAAGGAGAAGGTGGATACTGGCTTTCTTCACAGGAGGAAATAATGAACCCATATTATGGTGATGAGATGCTTCATTGTGGTGAGGTAAAGGAAACCATAGTAAAAAAATAATTCCCCGGTTTTAAAGGGTTAGAGGCTATTTTCGGATCTTTTTATATTAAGAATTCAAAATATTGGGGTATATTTTTGACCAATTGCGTTCGCTTTGAGTTTTTTAACAAAAAAATTGCAAAAGCTTTCATGAAAATTAGTTCAAAAGCCCGTATAATTATTAGTTTTGTCTATTAATTATTTTAATTTATATGTCAGAATCAGCATCCTTAAAAATAGGAGAAAATACTTACGAACTGCCAATCATTACTGGTACTGAAGGCGAAAAGGCCATTGATATTTCCAAACTTCGGGATGCAAGCGGGTTTATAACCCTTGATTCTGGTTACAAAAATACAGGTGCAACCAAAAGTGCGATCACATTTTTGGATGGAGAAGAAGGGATATTGAAGTACAGAGGTTATGGAATTGAAGAATTAGCAGAGAAATCTACTTTTATTGAAGTGGCTTATCTGCTGATCTATGGTGAACTGCCAAATCAAACTCAGCTGGATGCTTTTCAATCAAGCATTTCCAGACATACCCTGGTCCATGAAGACATGAAGAAGTTTTTCGATGGTTTTCCTTCGAAATCTCATCCTATGGGACAGCTTTCTTCATTGATCTGTTCACTTTCATCCTTTTATCCGGAGTCTTTGAATTCAAAACAAACTCCTGAAGAGCAAAACCTGACCATAATCAAGTTGTTTGCAAAGATGACTACAGTAGTTTCCTGGATTTACAAAAAATCACTCGGGCATCCGATCATATATCCTCAGAATAACCTGGATTATGTTAGTAATTTCCTGAATATGACCTTCGGACAACGTACAGAAGTGATCGGGATCGATCCTGTCGTTGTTAAAGCAATGAACGTGTTATTTATTCTTCATGCTGATCATGAGCAGAACTGTTCAACTTCAACTGTACGAATGGTAGGATCATCCGATTGTAATCTATACGCATCCATATCTGCAGGTATATCAGCTTTATGGGGGCCGCTTCATGGTGGTGCTAATCAGGCAGTTATTGAAATGCTTGAACAGATTAAAAATGATGGTGGTGATACCGACAAATGGATTAACAAAGCAAAAGATAAGAACGATGGTTTCCGCCTGATGGGATTTGGCCATCGTGTTTACAAAAATTTCGATCCGCGTGCCAGGATTATTAAAAAGGCATGTGACGATATTCTTGATAAACTGGGTATTGATGATCCGGTTCTTGATATCGCTAAAAAACTGGAAAATGCAGCTTTAAATGATCCATACTTTGTGGATCGTAAGCTTTATCCGAATGTTGACTTCTATTCAGGTATTATTTACCGCGCATTAGGATTCCCAACGGATATGTTTACAGTCCTTTTTGCTTTGGGCCGTTTACCGGGATGGATCGCGCAATGGAAGGAAATGCATGAAAACAAAGAGCCTATTGGCAGACCTAGACAAATATATACCGGTGAA
>JBAZCD010000359.1:0-3750 GCA_041671205.1 Pedobacter sp. | reverse complement strand
AGTGGTAGGCAGATCGGTCATACGCTGATAGGCTTCTTTGGTGGTTCTGAGCGGAATAACGATCATTTTTTGACCCTTTGGGTCAAATCCAGGTCCATGTAAAGAGTGACAGGTTATAATATGAGCATCTTTTGGGAGGTATTTTTCAAAAGCCTCTATTTCGGGATGTTTCACCGAGGTTTGTCCGGCTACAATAGCTCCATACTTGGTATATGAACCGTATAAACTAAGTACTTCAGCAATCCGCTCAGCTTCAACAGAATAAAAAATCACATCAGAAATGCGGGAAACCGCTTTTCCATCTTCCAGAATCTCAATTCCAAAAGTGCCAAGCTCAGCTTCCAGGCTCTCTCTGCGATGTGGCAGGTCGCACCCATACACCCTGTATCCGGCTTTTGCAAAAGATTTAGCGTAGATACAACCCATGTCGCCCAGGCCGATGATTCCTATATTCATTCTTTATGCGGTGATATAGTATTTTAATGATTTTAATTTCTCTGTACGATAAAATATTAACTTTTTTGAGATATACTCAAACGGTATGTAATCTTTCGTAATGATAATAATATCGTCAATATTACATATTTTTCTCATATTTAATAAGGTCATTTATGCATGACCAAATAACTTTATTATTCATTATGCCGGATTATATTTTATCGCTCGATCAGGGTACAACAAGTTCCAGGGCCATTGTATTTAACCGAATGGGCAGCATTGTTGCTGTTTCACAAAAGGAATTTGAGCAGATCTATCCGAAACCCGGATGGGTGGAGCATGATCCGGTAGAGATCTGGTCAACGCAGGTTTCAGTTGCAACCGAAGCGATGGTAAAAGCCGGTCTCGGTCCGAAGGATATTCATGCAATTGGCATTACCAACCAAAGAGAAACAACGGTTGTCTGGGATAAAGAAACCGGGCTTCCGGTATATAATGCTATCGTATGGCAGGATCGTCGCACCTCAGATTATTGCGATTCGATCAGAAAGGAACATGGTGACAAAATTCAGAAAAAGACAGGTCTCATTATTGATTCCTATTTTTCTGCAACCAAAGTGGGGTGGATTCTTGAAAATGTAGCGGGTGCCCGGGAAAAGGCCTTGCAGGGAAAATTGCTTTTCGGAACCATTGACAGCTGGCTGATCTGGAAATTGTCTGGTGGAACATGTCATGTTACAGATGTTAGTAATGCTTCCCGCACGATGCTTTTCGACATCAATACACTTCAGTGGGACAAAGAATTGCTGGGGATATTTGATATTCCTGAAGGAATGTTGCCGGAGGTAAAATCGTCAAGTGAAGTTTTCTGCGAGACAGCAGGTAATATCCTGGCTGCAAAAATTCCGATTGCAGGAATTGCAGGCGATCAGCAGGCTGCATTATTCGGACAAATGTGTACTGAAGTAGGAATGGTTAAGAACACCTATGGTACGGGCTGTTTTATGCTGATGAACATTGGGAAAGAGCCCAGAATTTCATCAAATAATCTGCTGACCACTGTTGCCTGGAAGATAAACGGAGAGGTGACTTATGCATTAGAGGGCGGGATATTTATTGGAGGGGCTGTGGTACAATGGTTAAGAGATGAACTGGGACTGATCAAATCATCAGCTGAAGTGGAAGAACTTGCGGCTAAGGTTGAAGATACGGGTGGTGTTTACATGGTTCCGGCCTTTGCCGGATTAGGGGCTCCTCACTGGGACCAGCATGCCAGAGGTACAATAACGGGGATAACCAGGGGTACAAATTCAGGACATTTTGCCCGTGCAGCCCTTGAAAGTATCGCATTTCAAACAATGGATGTTTTGAAAGCGATGGAAGCTGATGCGGGAATGCCGATCAGTGAACTGCGTGTTGATGGGGGTGCAACCGCAAATAACTTATTGATGCAGTTTCAGGCAGATATTATGAAATGCAGGGTGATCCGTCCTAAAGTTACTGAAGTCACTGCACTTGGGGCAGCCTATCTTGCCGGACTCGCAACAGGTTTCTGGGGAAGTGTTGGAGAGATTGCTGAACAATGGCAGGTTGACAGAAATTTTGAGCCGGAAGCTATTGAAAATTATGATGAACTGGTGAATGGATGGCACAGGGCGGTTAAAGCCGCAAGAGCTAATGTAGATTTATAAAAAACAGGAAGATATGACAACATTTATGGCCGAATTTATCGGAACGGCCCTGGTAATATTATTAGGGAACGGCGTTGTTGCAAACGTTGTTTTAACAGGAACTAAGGGAAATGGGGGAGGCTGGATTGTAATCACGACTGCCTGGGCGCTGGCCGTTTTTGTTGGCGTAGCTGTTGCTGCACCTTATAGCGGAGCCCATCTTAATCCGGCAGTAACGCTCGCCCTCGCTATTTCAGGCAAGTTTGCCTGGACCCAGGTGCTTTCTTACATGCTGGCACAGATGCTTGGTGCAATGTTCGGGTCATTTCTGGTTTGGTTTAAATATAAGGACCATTTTGCTGCGACAGATGACAAGGGTCTGAAACTTGCAGCCTTTTGTACCGGGCCGGCAATAAGAAATAACTTTTCCAATCTTACAAGTGAGATCATTGGATCATTTGTGCTGCTGTTTGTCATATTTTATTTCACTAATGCAGAAATAGTGAATACCAAAACACCGGTAGGCCTGGGCTCACTGGGGGCAATTCCGGTCATGTTCCTGGTTTGGGCAATAGGGCTTTCTCTTGGAGGAACAACCGGTTATGCCATCAATCCTGTGCGTGATCTTGGACCTCGGATCATGCACGCCATTCTGCCTGTTGCCGGAAAGGGCTCATGCGACTGGTCTTATTCATGGATACCGGTGCTGGGGCCTATGATTGGGGCAAGTCTCGCCGCTTTGCTTTATCTGGCTTTGAATTAGTAAACCTCATTTTTTATAAACAGAAGGTATCGGAAATTATACATCAATTTACAATAAACCCGCTAATTTATTAGCATTACTTTAAGGGGTGTTTCCCCATTATAATATTCAAAAGACTACTTTTGCTATATGAATGAAAAGGGCGCATTATTACATGCTATAATTGAAAATGCGATTGATGGTATCATTACAATCGATGAGCGTGGACTAATTGAGTCGATAAATCCTGCTGCTTCGGCCCTTTTTGGTTATACCATGGAGGAAGTAATTGGCAGGAACGTTTCTATGCTTATGCCTCAGCCAGACAGGGGGCGGCACGACGGGTATATTGCACGCTACCAGCGAACAGGTACGCCACATATTATTGGAATGGGACGGGATGTAAAAGGTTTGAAGAAAGACGGCGCACTGTTTCCATTTCGTTTGGCAGTAAGTGAAGTCAAAGCTTCAGGAAGGACTATTTATGCCGGATTCATTCACGATCTGAGTAAGGAAAAGGAAGCAGAAGCCCAAATATTGCATTATGCTTCACAGCTTGAGAAACTGGTAGAAGAGCGAACAGATTCTTTGCAACAATCTGTAACTGAACTGCAGACAGCAAAAGAAGCGGTTAGTAAATCACTCGAAAAAGAAAAAGAACTAAACCAGTTGAAAAGCCGCTTTGTGTCGATGGCCTCACATGAATTTCGTACCCCGCTAAGTTCCATTCAACTATCGGCTTCACTCATAGAAAAATATAAACTTCAATCGGATGGAGCTAATGTTTCGAAACACGTTAGCAAGATTAAAAATTCAGTAGGTAATCTTACCACCATACTGGATGATTTTCTGTCTCTCGAACGTTTGGAGGCAGGTAAAGTTGAAACAACTTTTATTAAG
>JBAZCD010000358.1:0-3772 GCA_041671205.1 Pedobacter sp. | reverse complement strand
TTCTTTGAAGATCTCTGATCGTATAATCTGATGTATTTTGAAGGGAGTTTCGGTTCGCCCATTCTGCAGTGAAACTGGTTTGAACACTTCCGAATGGTCTGGAATAGGTTAAATTCAGAAATTTTGATTCATACAATTTCATAAGATTCCGTTCATAGTACAGAGAATTGATTGAATTCCCCAGTTGGTTAATCCCTTCCTGATTGTTCAGATCAAGCACATCTGAACCTGCATTGAGTAAAATCCTGGCACTCTTCATCGGTACTGCAACAGAGAAACTGGCATAAAAATTCTCACTTGAAAGTCCGTAGCGGATCTTGCCTGAATACCGAACAAATTTATTGGTCAGCGAGTCGATCTGTTTGGAATACGAAACCTTGTAGTTGATCCCGAAACCTTCCACTGTATTATAAAAAACAGAATTGATCATGGAACCAAACTGATAGTACTCTTTCTTATACCGGTTTCTCGGGTTATAACCCGAACCAATTAAAAATGCCAGTGGCTTTAATTTATTGTTTGCTTTATCCAGCGAATCGAGATAAACTTTCGAATCACGCTTTGCCGCCAGAACCTCTTTTTTAGTATAATCAAGCTGCTCTTCATCCGTCAGCGGGATTGGCCTTACCTGTTTCCAGTAAGCGGTATCCTTCCTGTTTACTTCAGGAGTGATCTTTAAAACTTCCTTAAAATCCTTTTTGTTCAGTTGAGGATTCAGATCATAGTTCTTGAAGAGGGCAATATAATAACCGCCAAAGTCAAAGCCTAAAAAACCTCCGGTAAAGTCATACCTGACAGAAGAGGGCATCCAGGTATTGACATTGACAGGAATAAATTCCTGGCGGATATTTAAGGTATCCACAAATTGAATATTGGCCTCTTTCGTCAAATAAAGATCAGCACTATGGATCCTCCAGCTATTCTCCAGGATATAGATCACTCCTCTGAAAACAGGATCTGCAGTCCGCCTGGGTATCAGCCCGATCTTATTGATCATTTCACCATTCTCCAGGCTCGTTCCGAGTAATCTGTATCTGTAATAGAACAGTGCATTATCGGCGATCGGAGAAATAAAGGGACGGTCACTCAATCCCTCCATTTTCAGCTGGTTCTCATAAAAATTGATCCTGATATCTGATGCACGGTTAAAGCTGAAAGCGCGGTTACTGCCCGAAACCTTTGAAGAGATCATTTCTTCACGAAACCTGCCGGGTTTCATATAACTGAATTTTGATTCTGATTCAGAGAGGTACAGAATTCCTTTCCGGTTAGAATCCAGCCCCAGTTGTTTGCCTAGATCGTCTATATTGCGGCCCAGAAATTTCTTAGGAGCTCCGAGTAATTTCTGCAATCCCTTGATGTATACATCTGCCGTAAATTCATCGGTCTCATTCAGATAAGTGCTTCTCTCCCTGATCGCATTCCTGATCACCTCATAGGCAGGGTCTTCCGCATCAGCCCGCACGATAACATCATTCAATTCATACACTGCCTCCGTTAAAATAACATCAAGGATCTGGTCTGATATTAAGTCCATTTCACGGGTCTCCTGGCGAAAACCAATGGCTTTAAATATCATCGAATGCTTTCCCGGATTTAATTTCAACTGATATTTACCTTCACTGTTTGCCGAAGTCCCGAGTGTTGTGTTCTTTTCATATACACTGGCAAAGGGCACAGGAAGTCCTTTCAGATCGGTCACCTTTCCTTTCAGAATAATTTTCTGCGCAAATGCACCCTGGGAAAATATCAGGAATAGCAGATATATAAAAAGTGATCTCATTTATCTTTTCTTGCAAAGATGGAAATAATATGATTACACAATTGAATACCCGACATTTTTGAACATTACATCCACTAGTTTCACCTTAAAGACCATGAAAGTCTGCAGAATTCGTAATTTTACACACTCAATTTGACCAATTATGTATAAAACCCTTCAACCGGTAGTACAAAAAGAACTGGAAGAAATAGAAAAAGCTGGTTTATATAAACGTGAGCGTATTATTATCTCTCCTCAGGGCGCTGATATTAAAATTCAGGGCGGACAGGAAGTGATCAATTTTTGCGCCAACAACTACCTCGGGCTAGCATCTCATCCGGGAGTGATCGAAGCTGCCAAAAAAGCAATGGACTCTCATGGTTTCGGAATGGCTTCTGTCCGCTTCATTTGCGGGACACAGGACATCCATAAAGAACTTGAAGAAAAGATCTCAAAATTTCTGGGTACCGAAGATACCATTTTATATGCGGCTGCTTTTGATGCAAACGGAGGTGTATTTGAGCCTTTATTTGATGAGCAGGACGCCATTATCTCTGATGCATTAAATCATGCATCAATTATTGACGGTGTTCGCCTGTGTAAAGCACAGCGCTACCGCTATAACCATGATGACATGACGGATCTTGAGGAAAAATTAAAGGAAACTCAAAATTTACGTCACCGAATTATTGTTACAGACGGCTCCTTCTCTATGGACGGAACAATTGCACAACTGGATAAGATTTGTGACCTGGCCGACAAATACCATGCGCTGGTTATGATCGATGAGTGTCATTCATCAGGCTTTTTAGGTAAAACCGGCCGAGGAACTCATGAACATCATGGGGTAATGGGCCGGGTGGACATCATCACCGGAACTTTGGGAAAAGCATTAGGAGGGGCATCGGGAGGTTTTACTTCCGGACCAAAAGAAGTGATCAACCTCCTCAGGCAACGCTCAAGACCATATTTATTTTCAAATACCCTTGCACCTTCAATTGTCGGGGCCTCGATTGCAGTTCTGGATATGCTTGATGAGAGCACCGAATTAAGGGATAAACTTGAAGAAAACACCCTGTACTTTCGCGAAAAAATGACCGCAGCAGGCTTTGATATCAAACCTGGAACACATCCAATTGTACCGATCATGTTGTACGATGCAAAGCTCTCACAGGATTTTGCAGCAGAATTATTAAAGGAAGGTATTTATGTAATCGGATTTTACTTCCCGGTTGTACCTAAGGGTAAGGCCCGCATTCGGGTACAATTATCTGCGGCACATAACAAAGAACACCTGGATAAGGCTATTTCTGCCTTCACCAGGGTCGGAAAAAAATTAGGCGTTTTGAAATAGAATAAGGATCTAAGGCTGATATTCCATAAATCGGTATCCCTAGAACATAACAGTTTAACCATGCAACAAAAAATCGACCAGTATACCATTGAGATATATTCCTTCCAATCTGTAAATGCAGAGGAGATCGAAGCATTCAGAATACGCTTTCTGGGAACAAAAGGTATTATTAAGGATCTTTTCGAAGAGTTCAAAACAGTTTCTGCAGAAGAAAAAAGGGTAATGGGGAAGGTTCTCAACGAGTTCAAGCAACTGGCAGAGGCCAAATATCAGACCCTGAAAGAAAGTTCTGAGATCGTTGAAAGTGGTACTTCTTCTGAGCTTGATCTTACATTACCGGGAGAAGGGTTCGAAGCGGGCACACGTCATCCTTTATCTCTGGTCAGAAAAGAGATTATAGAAATATTCAAAAAATTGGGCTTCAATGTTGCCGAAGGTCCGGAGATCGAAGACGACTGGCATAACTTTTCAGCTTTAAACTTCCCTGAAGAACACCCTGCACGTGATATGCAGGACACATTTTTTATTAAGAAAGGCGGAGAGAAGGGAGACATTGCTCTGCGTACTCATACCTCTTCGGTACAGGTTCGTATGATGGAGGCGGGTAAACCACCTTTCCGTGCCATTATGCCTGGCAGAGTTTATCGTAATGAAGC
>JBAZCD010000357.1:0-3793 GCA_041671205.1 Pedobacter sp. | reverse complement strand
TGACAGGGAATGTACCCCGATGATTGTTCGGGTATGTAAACCTGCTTCACCGAGTACTTCATTAAAGAGGTCGGAAGCTCCGTTTGCTACTGCCGGACCATCATTCCAGTTCTCCGTATTCTGAAAATAAATGTCGAGATGATTGAGGCCTTCAATGTTTTCAAATCTAATGAATTTTTGGATCTGTCCGATGATATTCCTTGCGCAGATTCCGGCAGCTTCATAACCTTGTTCGGTACTGATCTGATCACCTAAACGACCGGCATGCTGCAGCTGGCCATTCTTTATCGGAAACTGGATGGCCACATAAGCAATATTCCCGCGGGTGTTGACTGCGGTATAAGAACCGCCCGGTTTCGGTAAATTTTCAAGATCGATATTAAGTGCATTAATATTTTGTAGAATGTCCATAGGTTTTGATTGATATTTGTTCCCCGCCAAATTACAAATGGAACAAGAGATGGCATAGTTTATTTTTAAAACTTAGGTACGAGTTGCAATTAGCTGTAGCATATCCCTGCGCAAAAAAGAGGCCATGCTGATTTTAGCGTAAATTATGATTGACTCCCCATTCATCTCTGAGCACTTCCGCGGGCTCCAGCAGGCCATTGACGGATAGTTCATCATATCCGGATCTGTCGCAGGAAATAAGAAATATTGCGCTTAGAATTGTAAATATAGTTCTCAGCGTATTTCGTTTTAAACGGTTGAATGATTTATGGAGGTGGGGGATCATCTATTATAATCCAAATGATCCTTCTGTCTGGGTTAAAAAGCGAATCAGTATCGGCTGGACCTTAAATTTTGCACACAAAGAATCCTGGTTCATTATTCTGATGATTCTTGCTATACCTGTAGCTTTTTTGATTCTTACCGTTTTTAGATAGGATGGATCAATTTTAGAGGCTGAAGCCCATTGAATGGCCAGCTCTTATTCGGCTAATCTTCTACCTAATAGACGGAAGGCTATTAATTTAATTTTGCCCGCTCTTGGCCGCGGAGGCAAGGCACTTTTTTCGGTGTCTGTTTTTGTTTTCAAAGGGCCTCAAGCTGCTTCGCGGTTTGCTTGATCAAAAAGTACCCAATACCGAACCGCCCTTTAGCGGTGAGACTACGAAGGCCTATAAAAAACAATGAAAAATACTGAGTAAAATCAAGAAAAAACGAAGCTTCCCCCCACAGGCAAAACACCCGGACCGCCGTTTTTTAGGCCCAGCGCGCAAAATATCGGTTCATTTGGAATTTTATTTTAAATGGGAATCTAGCTTGTGTTTTCCCGCAACATTCATTATTAAAACAAATGTCAGTTAGTATTGGAATGTCGTTCGGCCAAAATAGTATCTCCCCGTTCACTTTTTTTCCGCCTTGGCTGGTGTGGTATAAACAAGCCAAGCTTCAACACTGACTTTCGAAGCAGCAGACACAGCGGCGGGTTTTGGCCCTTTTTTCCTGAAGAAAAAGGACTAAGCCTCCACGGCTATGAGCGGGACAAACTACATTTGTCCAGAAGGCAATTGTAAATAAAAAAATATAAATTGAGATTCCTGAAATTCCTGAATTTCAACCTCAGAAAGCGATTTAAATATTTTGCCCTTAATTAGAGTTCGCCAAATATTTCCTCTATCTTTTTATTAATTTGTACTCTGAAGAGATTTTCTCTTGTCAAAATGGCCTGAGGAGATAGAGCCTGTTTTTCAACCTTTTATTATGAAAAGATTTAGATTAATTCTGGCAGTTGAAGTTTGCGCGCTGGTGCTTTGCATCGCAAATAATGGTTTTGGCGTCATAGGGAACACTGGCAGCTCGGATTTCCCGGATCAGCGTCTCAGGAAGGATAGTATTCCCGGAGTTCAAAAGCTCAAAGACATTATGATCTATGAAGACCCCCTGTTCTATTCTTCCTTTCCATCCATTGTAAAACGTCCGAATGGGGAATTGCTTTTGGCTTTCAGACGTGCACCCGACCGCAAGGTATTTGGAGAAAGCCATACCAATCATGTAGATCCTAACAGCTACCTGGTTTCGCTCAGGTCTAAAGATGGGGAGAGCTGGACAAAGAATCCGGAACTCATCTACGCACATCCATTCGGCGGCTCTCAGGATCCTTGTTTGCTTCAACTGCGTGACGGTACCCTATTATGTACAAGTTATGGATGGGCATTTGTGCGGCCTGAGGGTATGATAAATTTAAAGAAGCCATATTTTCTGGCTGAAGATGCAGTTTTTTTGGGGGGGTATCTTGTTCGTTCACAAAACGGCGGTAAAAACTGGGGGCAAGCCATTTATCCGCCGCATATAGCGCCTGAGGTTAATATCAATCCGATGGGTGATCCTGTTCCGGCATACAACCGTGGTGCCCTCTATGAAGCAAAGAGCGGAAGAATCCTCTGGGCAGTTGCTGCAAGCCATGCTCCCGGTAAAACTTCTGTTCATCTGATCAGTTCAGATGATAAGGGTCAGACCTGGAATTATTCTGCTCCTGTAGCTGTCGACGATAAAATTTCGTTCAATGAGACTTCAGTTTATGAAACTCCAAAAGGGGATATACTGGCATTCCTCAGAACCGCAGGCTATGAAGATCAGGCTTGTATTGCCCGTTCAACAGATGGTGGCAAAACTTTTGGCAAATGGGAGGGTATGGGATTAAAAGGACATCCTTTGAATGCACTCCGCCTTCCGGATAAGCAGGTGCTGATCACTTATGGCTACCGGCATAAGCCCTTTGGGATCCGTGCCCGGATTCTGAATGAAGAGTGTACTGACTTTAAAACAGCTCCAGAGATCATATTGCGTGAGGATGGAGGCAGCGGGGATATCGGCTACACCTGGCCTGTGCAATTGGATAAAAAACGGGTTCTGGTGGTGTATTATTTTAATACAGATAAGGGAACAAGGTCTATCCAGGGAACTATTCTGAGGATCAACTGATCCTGAGTTTTTCTGGTTTTTAGTAGTTTTTGTCTGATTTTCACTAAATTAATACCTGAATAGCTCATTGTTATTTGCATAATACCTGGTCAAATCAGGTTTGTTGAGAAAAGGATAGCAAAATCATTAAGTTCTGGTTTATGGGAATATCTTACCATAAAGAGTTAAGTATAGCGCTGGCTGAGGTCAAACTTCAGGGTGAACTGTGCTTACCGGAGCAAAGTAAAGCTATTATCATTTTCTCTCATGGCAGCGGCAGCAGCAGATTGAGTAAACGTAATCAGTTTGTCGCCAGGTATCTGAATGAGCAGGGCTTCGGAACTTTGCTGTTTGACCTATTGACAAGTGAAGAGGACCAGGATTATGAGAATCGTTTTGACATTGATCTGTTAACAGAAAGACTGGTTTCCACGAGCCTGTGGCTGGAAAAACTTCCTGAGGCAGGAGGACTGTTTGTCGGTTATTTTGGCGCCAGTACCGGAGCTGCTTCAGCCTTAAAGGCAGCGTCAGTACTGCAGCATATTTTCGCGGTGGTTAGCCGGGGCGGGCGACCGGATCTGGCCATGGATGAGCTGCCGGATGTTAAAGCCCCAACATTGCTTATTGTGGGTAGTTTAGACCAGGATGTACTTGATCTAAATCAGAAAGCCTATTTGAAGCTGAATTGTGAAAAACGTCTGGATGTCGTTGATGGTGCAACACATCTTTTTGAAGAAGAAGGTAAACTGGAACAGGTAGCTGAACTGGCATCCTGCTGGTTTAAGGATCATATTCAGGATAACTAATAGGAGCATGAGATTTAAGGATCGTACAGAAGCTGCCATGTTGCTCGCAGCCCGGTTGAGTAAATACAAAAATGATCCGG
>JBAZCD010000356.1:0-3805 GCA_041671205.1 Pedobacter sp. | reverse complement strand
CCCGGAGTATCTTCAGGTTTTCAGAAATTCTCTCCTGTCCAATTTCATTATCCGCAGAATCCAATATTTAAAAGTTATTGGCGAAGTTTCGGAATCGTTAATGACCTTAAAAAAGAAAACATAGATCTGTATCACGGACTCAGTAATGAGATTCCTTTCGGATTAAGAAAGGCAGGAATCCCTTCGGTGGTGACGATTCATGATCTCATCTATTACCGATACCCTGATTACTATCCCTTTGTTGACAGAAAGATCTATGAGTATAAAATGCGGTATGCTGCTGACCATGCTGATAAGATCATAGCCATCAGTGAAACCACAAAAACTGACCTGATCAATCTTTTTAATGCTGACAAAGAACGTATTGAAGTGATCTATCAGAATTGTGATCCGGCGTTCCGAAAACATGTATCTGACCAGGAAAAGGTCAGAATCAGGTCTGCCTATAACTTGCCGGAACAATATCTTTTGAATGTTGGAACCATTGAGACCAGGAAAAACTCATTACTGGCTGTAAAAGCAATAAAGGAGCTCCCTTCAAATGTCCATCTGGTCATTATTGGTAAGGACACCCCCTATGCTGAAAAGGTAAAGGAGTTTGTAAACAATAACAAACTTGCGAACAGGGTACATTTTTATAAAAACGTACCTTTCAATGATCTGCCGGGGATATACCAGATGGCAGAGGTATTTCTCTTCCCTTCAGAATTTGAAGGATTCGGAATACCTGTTGTTGAAGCATTAAGCTCCGGAATACCTGTCATTGCTGCCAGGGGGTCTTGCCTGGAAGAAGCAGGCGGAACCGGAAGCATCTATATTGACCCCAGGGACAGTTCAGAACTGGCCGCTCAAATCTCCATGGTTTTGAATAGTCCGGAAAAAAAACAGGAAATGATCAAGGCCGGATATGATCATCTGAATCAGTTCTCAGATCAAAAAACAGCTGATCAACTAAATAAACTATACCAAAACATCGTATAAATGCTAAAAGAGGAAGTAAATAAAGCTTTTGAGGTTCTAAAAGATGGCGGATTGATCTTATACCCCACAGATACCATCTGGGGAATAGGATGTGATGCAACTAATCCGGAAGCTGTTGAAAAAGTTTTTAAACTTAAGGGCCGGGCCGAGGAAAAAAGTCTGATCGTCCTGCTTGATAATGATAATAAACTTCAGAGTTATGTCCGTGAAGTTCCTGAGATCGCATATGACCTTATTGAGTATGCTGAAAACCCATTGACCATTATTTACTCTGGCGCCAAAAATCTGGCTCCGAACGCCATCGCAAAGGACGGCAGTATTGGTATCCGTATTGTAAAACATAAGTTTTGTGAGCACTTATTGCAAAGATTCAGAAAACCAATAATTTCAACCTCAGCAAACCTGAGCGGACAAGCTTCTCCGGCAGTTTTTGATGATATCGATGATGCAATCAAACAAGGAGTGGATTATGTTGTAAACTGGGAGCAGGATGATATGAAAGAGAAAAAGGCTTCGACCATTATGAAGCTCGAACCGGGTGGTCTTTTTACCTTCATCCGGAAATAAGTACAGTGCAAATAATAGAAATGATCTTTGAATCTTACCTGAACTCTTGAAAAAGTGCAATAATATGTTGTCCTTTGCGGATAGATTAAGTACCTGCTCAGATCAGGTTTGATGATCCCCATCTCCTCTAAAGAGGGAGCCGGTCTGATTGAATATGAAAAAATACCTGCAACATCCAATTTTTAAGAAGCTTAGTGAACTGGCAGAAACAACAAATACTGAAATATTTGTAATTGGCGGCTATGTAAGGGATATTTTTCTAAACAGGCCATCAAAAGACATTGATATTGTTGTTCTTGGCAATGGAATTAAATTTGCTGAAGCTGCCGGAAAAGTATTGAATACAAAAGTTTCTGTTTTTAAAAATTTCGGTACTGCCATGCTTCGCGATGGTGATCTTGAAATAGAATTTGTAGGTGCCAGAAAAGAATCTTACCGCTTAGAGTCGCGTAAACCAATCGTAGAAAATGGCACGCTTGAAGATGATCAGAAGCGCCGCGACTTCAGCATTAATGCGATGGCACTGGGTTTAAATGCATCCAACTTCGGTCAGTTAGTAGATCCTTTCGATGGTGTAAAAGACCTTGAAAATAAACTGATACGAACACCTCTTGATCCTGTGGTGACCTTCTCTGATGATCCTCTGAGAATGATGAGGGCCATACGCTTTGCCACACAGCTGGATTTTACTATTGATCAGGAGGCTATAGCTGCAATTGAACAGAATTCAGAAAGAATAAAGATTGTTTCAACTGAACGAATTACCGATGAAATAAACAGGATCATTCTGGCTAAAAAGCCCTCTACCGGTTTTATCTATTTATTTGATACCGGTTTGCTGAATCATATTTTTCCACAGATGGTCGATCTGCACGGAGTGGATATCATGGATGGTAAAGGTCATAAAGATAATTTCTATCATACCCTTCAGGTACTGGACAATCTGGCTGAAAATACTGACGATCTCTGGCTGAGATGGGCTGCAATCCTGCATGATATAGCCAAGCCTGCAACAAAACGATTTGAACCCGGCCACGGCTGGACATTTCATGGACATGAAGACAGGGGAGCACGAATGGTTCCTAAAATTTTCGCTCATCTTAAATTACCGCTGAACGAGAAAATGAAATTGGTACAGAAGCTGGTACAGCTTCATTTACGTCCGATTGTGCTGGCACAGGATGTTGTAACTGATTCTGCTGTAAGGCGTTTATTGTTTGAGGCCGGAGAAGAGATCGATAGTTTGATGCTGCTCTGCAATGCAGATGTGACAACCAAGAATGAATATAAAATAAAAAAATATCGTCGTAACTTTGATCTGGTAAAGCAAAAACTGAAGGATGTTGAAGAAAGTGATCAGTTAAGAAACTGGCAGCCACCAGTTAGTGGTGAGGATATTATGCAGGCCTTTAACCTGAGTGCAGGAAGAAATGTTGGAATAATAAAAAATCAGATTCGGGAAGCTATTCTGGAAGGTGAAATAAAAAACACTAAGGAAGAAGCATACGAATACATGCTGGAGAAAGGCAAGGCACTGGGACTAAACCCTGTCAGACTAAAACCATGAGGTTTTTTAAAAAACTGAATAAAAATCTTAAAGCGTACAATCAAATAGTATTTTTGTAAAACATTAACAGAATAACATGGCAATATATAGATTCAGAGTTTCTTTTGAGGATTATGACGATATCGAGCGCGATATAGACATTAAATCAAATCAAACATTTGAAGACCTTCATCGTGCTATCCATCAATCAACGGGATATCAGGTTGAAGCATCTTCCTCCTTTTATGTAAGCAATGATCAGTGGATTAAAAACGAGGAAATTGCCTTCCTTCCAAATCAGCGAAAGATCAATAATGGTGTTGCTATAATGAGTAATTCAAAACTCAGCAGTTTTATTGATGATCCGCATCAGAAATTTTATTATACCTATAACTTTGACAGACCTTATGACTTCCACGTTGAACTGGTTAAAATTCTGTTAAATGATGAAGCCGGTAAAACCTATCCTTACGTATCCCGAATTTTGGGTGAAGCTCCAAAAATTGCGGGCGGCGGATTAATACCGCCTGTCGCAGCGGCGGTGGTCCCAGATGACTTTGATTTCCTGAATGAACTTGATTTCCAGCCGGAAGATACCGAAGATCTTGAGCAGATGAATGAGATGGGTATCAATACCAGCGAAGAGGTTGAAGAAGATGAGGAAAAAGATGAATTTATCGATGAATTCTCTGACAATGAAAGTTACGATTC
>JBAZCD010000355.1:0-3856 GCA_041671205.1 Pedobacter sp. | reverse complement strand
TGAGACCTAATAGTCAGGCTCAAAAAGGCTATCATCATATAATAAGTAATAATATCAACTCTAGTATAAGAAGAAACTATTGCCCTATCCCCGTACACAGCTATCCAAATAAAAGGAAAAACTATGAAACTCATCGAATCGGCTAGGATCCAAATAATCACTCTAAATCGATACACTAGATAATACTGCATATTTTGCTTAATAAGCTGTATGTATTTCATTTTTTATATTTATTTCATCAGTATATCAGACAAAACAAGACAAATAAAGGCTCGACCTTTCTTAAAATTTAAGGTCGAGCCTTGGACAGAAAAACCTCTGTCCGCCGGAGAGGCGGAATTAAATTTTAACCTATTTTCCAGTAATATTTCCACTATCCCCTTTTCCTTCAATTACATCAACCAATCTTTTACCAAAATACGGCGCAACTTTACTAGAAAATGATTCATTTGGATGCGAATCGCCAGCCGCGTAACTATTTTTTAAATAAATCCCACCTTCGGTCTCAATTTCATAAAAATCCCAAATATAAATATTATCACTCGACTCATCCCAATCATTTTTTACCCATTCAAAAAATTCTCTGGTTCTTTGTGCTTGATCAGCAGTAGTTTCTGATTCTAATAAAGCCGCCCCAGTCCAAACTATAAATTTATTGTCAGAAAATTCATGCATTTTATCTTTTAGAGCACTATATTGCAACTTATAGTTTGCTAATGTTTTAGTGGAAGATGAAACATCTGCATTACCATCATCTTCTTCAATCATCCCTACTGGAAAACAATGCTTCCAAGATATAACATCATAATCTGCTGTTAGATTCTCTAGGGTCGGTTGACCTTGATAGTTACTTGATCCGGCATTATTTACCCAAATATTCCAATAATCATAAGGATAATTCTCCCAACCATATTCCTCGGAAGGAAAAGCCAGCTCAGTGATTTGATAGTCTTTATTATTTGCACTGCTATAATTTTCTACATATTTAGATACACCACCGTTCCAAACATTTTCTCCCGTACTGTGATGTAAATAGACTATATTAACATCACCCGTTAATATTACTTTGTCCGAAGAAGTTGAATCACTGCTATCTGAACTAGAACCAGATCCGCTAGGTTTATTAGTGGTAGATTCTTTTTTACTATTACCAATAGTACAGCCAGTTAAAACTAATATTAGAGCAACAACCAAGGCTAGGCTTGAAAAAAGTTTTAATTTGTTTTTCATATTTTTTATTAAACTTATAAATTATTTTCTTGCCCTTATAATTATACCTTTAAAAGTAAGTTTATTCAATCAAAAAAGAGGCCATTTTAAACCTCTTTTTTTGGATTAGTTCTTATATCTTACATCTTAGATCTTAGTTAATTCACCCCATGCCAGTTTTCTATCACCGCTATCCCCACTCCGTTTCTTAAAGTTTCGTCATTGAAAGCAAAGAAATTGGGCCATGTTCTCCATTTATTGGTAGGCTCAAAGGCAAGAACATGGGAGCCATTGGCTCCTACGGGGGAAGTAATAAGTTCATCTTTACTATCTAGGTCAATGTCACCGGCTCTAATAGTAAAATCTCCTCGAACATGTTTTTGGTAAACCCACCAGAAGTTCTTGGGATTACCATCTTTATCAAAGGCTCTAACGTGAGAAGAGCCATTATTAGGAGTAGTATAAATTCTACCTTCGACACTTGAAGCTGTTAGACCTTGATTAATGGGATCATTATAAGCTTTAAATTGTTTTTTTAATGTTCCACCGACGGTATAAATATAGACATAAGGAGAAGCAGGACCATGGTTAGGAGTAACTAGTATTTCAGAGGCATCTGTATCATATTGGAAAGTACCTAGATTGCAGCCTACGGCTCCAAAAGGAGCGTCAAATTGATTAATTAGTTCCCAATTATCTATACCCGTAGCATCTTTAAAGACTTTAATATGAGGTTTGTAGTTTCCAGTAAGACAAGCAGCCGCATCATCTTGAAAACCGTCGCCATCAAAATCATCAACTACCATAGAAAGTCCACTTTTAATGGAGCTAGTGCCTACTTTATCGCCTGGCGCTTGAAAGATATACATTTGTCCCTTAAGGACAGCAGAACCATCTGATCTAAGACCCATAATTCTAGCCTGAGGGCTTCCTTCGCTTCCTTGGGCAAAGAAGAGAAATTGATCACGAACATAATTATTGTTTTGATCGATAGAGACTACACCAGCTCCACCAGTGTAAGAGTCTGGAAAAAGACCTGATTCTATCTTGACGTCTGTTTCATTACCATATCTATCATAAGCCCAAAGGCGAGTTTTTTCTCCTGGACCAGAAATGGCGAGGATTTTGGGATTGAGGTCGACTAAAGTGTTATGCCGCTCATCATAAACACCCCCAGAAGAAGAACCACCGCTAGGGTTATAAGTTGCTATTAAATAAGTAGCATGATCAACTGTAAAATTGCATTGCCCATCATCAACAGTGCATTCCGTTTCATTTGCCCATGACCCGGCCTCTTCTCCAAGTGATTGAATTTGGAGAATTTCGCCCTCATATTCAGAACCTACCTTAAAAGCAACAGTCACATTTTCACTAAAACTAAGATTTAATCCTGGAATGCCAAATCTAATTGCAAAAATTGGAACACCATCCATACCTTCATCAGTTACTTCTTCAATACTAAACTCTTCATTCACTATTCTGTAAAAGGCAAAATTTCCTCCATCTTCTCTAGTTACTATTGTACCAGCAGGAAAAGTTACTGAAGTATTTTCTGAGCTTAAAGTCCATTCCCTATCAATAGTTACTGAAGAAGCTTCGGCAGTATTAGTAATTGTAAGGCCTTCGGCATTTGGAAAAAGAGCATTTAAATCATCAGCTGATAGGAATTTATTATTGCCAATCTTATCAACTAAAAGTAAATACTCCACTTGCCAAATTCCTTCTTTGCTAGATTTAGGAACAGTTGCAGTCGCTTCATATACGCCATCCAACTCGTTTCCGGACACGCGAGTTAGGCTCGTGAAATCAATATACTGAGTGCCTATTAATGGCGATAAACGCAATTGGGTTTCACTGCTATTATAATCACCACAGTCACCCCGAATGCAGATCCCAGATATATCATCTTTCAAAGTGACATTTAAAGTTAGTGTTTGGCTGGATTCGTCGGTGTTTATTTCTGTAGGTGTTATTTCAAAAGCAGTTATCTCAGGCTCATTTTCATCAAAAGAACTGGCGTTATTAACAATATCAGAAGCATCATTACCAAATAAAGCTTCAATATCCACCGCTGATAAAAATTCGTTATTGCCAATTTTATCATTAATAAATAAATAATCGGCTGTCCATATTCCGCCTCTGCTCCCCTTAGGAAAGGTTGCAGTGCTGGTATAGGTACCGTTTAAATCACTACCCGCGGTCCGGATAAAATCGGTAAAATAAATCATTTGTGTACCACTCGGGGCTTTCATGCGCAACTGGGTAGCACTACTAGTATAATCATCGCAATCACCGGGAATACAAACTCCTGCATATTGGTCGATTAATGTCATAGTCAAAGTTACGTCAACATTAGAATCATCTGTATTAATAGTTTTTGGTGATAAATTGAAAGCAGTTATTTCCGGTCGAGCACTATCATATGTCGCAGCATTGTTTTGCACATTGGTTACTCCACTACCAAACAACGCTTCGAGGTCTGTTTTATACAAACTGGTGTTGTTTCCCAGTTTATCTACCAACAATAGGCTGTATGCGCTCCATGTTCCATTCATACTGTACCGCGGCAGAGTTGCAGTTGCTATATACGTGCCATTCCGATCGTTACCAGATGTTCTGACAAAAGCAGTAAAATCAATCCATTGCG
>JBAZCD010000354.1:0-3870 GCA_041671205.1 Pedobacter sp. | reverse complement strand
ATAATTCGCAGCCACCGCCCAAAGCAAGGTTATGCGGAGCTGCTACGACCGGAATACTGGAGTAACGAATCCGCATCATGGTATTCTGGAACATCCTGATAGCCAGATTAATCTCATCCCAATCCTGCTCTACAGCAGCCATAAATATCATTCCGATGTTTGCACCTGCAGAGAAATTCGCACCGTCGTTCCCAACAACCAAACCCTGGTAATCTTTCTCAGCCAGATCGATCGCCTTATTTAAACCCTGTATCACCTCACCGCCAATGGTATTCATTTTGGTGTGGAACTCCACATTCAGGATTCCATCGCCCAGGTCGGTAATTGTTGCTCCTGAATTTTTCCAGACCGTATTTGTTGGCCGGATATTATCCAGAATAATGACTGCATCGGTTCCGGGTATCGTTTTGTACGATTTTGAAGGGATATCGTAATATTTTTTAATTCCGTTCTCAACCTTATAGAATGACATATTTCCGGCCTGAAGCATCTCATGAACCCATGATGCTGCCTCATTACCATATTTCTTCATTCCTTCAAGAGATTCTTTCAGTCCGATGGAATCCCACACTTCAAATGGTCCGAGTTCCCAGCCAAAGCCAGCCCTCATGGCGTCATCAATACGGTAAAGTTCATCAGAAATTTCAGGAATACGGTCTGAGACATATTCAAAAAGCCCAAAAAATGAATGGCGGAAGAAATCCCCTGCCTTATCAGTCCCTTTGGCAAAAACCTTCATCCTATCCCGCAGATTTTCAATCGGTTTGGTTGCCTCAAGGGTTGATGATTTTATTTTCTGCTGAGGTTTATATTCTAATGTTTTAAGATCAAGGGCAAGGATCTCGGATTTTCCGTCAGCATCCTTAACTTTCTTGTAAAATCCCTGTTTTGTTTTATCTCCCAGCCATCTGTTCTCCTGCATTTTCTTCACGTATCCCGGAAGTTCAAACAGATTATGCGCTTTATCTTCAGGCAGATTGCTATATAATCCACCGGCAACATTGATCATGGTATCCAGTCCAACTACATCCGTAGTACGGAAAGTCGCAGACTTTGGCCTGCCCAGAGCCGGCCCGGTGTATTTATCAACCTCTTCAACCGACAGATCCATTTTCTCAACCAGGTGCAGCAGAGCCATGATGGAATAGACTCCTACCCGGTTTGCGATAAAAGCAGGGGTATCTTTACATAATACGGTGGTTTTCCCAAGAAATTTATCCCCATAGTACATCAGGAAATCGGCAATCTCTGGTTTTGTCTGAACTGTCGGAATGATCTCAAGCAGACGCAGGTAACGAGGAGGATTGAAGAAGTGGGTACCGCAGAAATGTGAACGGAAATCTTCCGAACGTCCCTCAGCCATTAAATGAATAGGAATACCAGAGGTATTAGAACTGACCAGCGTACCCGGAGTTCTGAATTTTTCAACCTGATCATAGATCAGTTTTTTAATATCCAGCCTTTCAACAATGACCTCAATTACCCAATCGCAAGCGGCAATATCTTTCATATTGTCTTCGAAATTGCCGGTAGATATATTTCCAGCTGCTTTCTTAGAAAAAACTGCAGAAGGATTGGCCCTTAATGTACTTTCCAATGCCAAATTGACAATCCTGTTTCTGACGATTTTTGAATTGAGATCTGCACCATTTGCCTGCTCTTCAGCCGACAGCTCTTTTGGTACCATATCCAGCAGCAATACTTCAACCCCGATATTGGCAAAGTGGCAGGCTATACGGGATCCCATTATACCCGAACCCAGCACCGCTACTTTTCTGATCACTCGTTTCATACTATTCAATTTCAAGTTTCACTATCCGGAATTTCCGGATAGCGAAACTGAGGTTTATAATCAGTGGTTAGTTGATTTATTTTGTTTAATGTTTTAATTAGCTGAAGTCGTTCCTTATCAGCTATATGCGAGTTGAGGTACTCATTAAATGCACGCACGACTTTTTTGGCAATCTGACGCTTTTCAATACCAAAAGGTGTTAAAAATATCTTTACCGAACGTTTATCATTCGGATCAGTCTCCCTAAAGATCAGCCCAAGTTCTTCCATATTCCTAAGCATCCTCGAAAGGCTGGTAGACTTGACACCAGACAGAGCCGCAATTTGAGAAACAGCCGTACCCTCCTCGTGAATATTGATCAGCATATAGCCTAAAGCCTGAGTGATACCAAATTCAGAAGCGATCTGATTGTATTTATTGGCGACTGTTTGCCAAACAATTTTTAAAAAATAATCTACAGTTTCTTCTGGCTTCATTGACACTTACTATGCAAGCATAGCAAAACTATAAATTTGATTATTATAAAACAAGAGTAATTACTAATTTAATTTTGACAGGCCTGGTAAGACTCAATTATATTATTAAGCTTAGCTTTGATCAGAAATGGAAAAATATAAAGTACCCATATTTATTTTATCCATACTAATTGTGCTGGCCATGATTTGGAATGCAGTCAATGAACCGGGCATAAAAGACCTGAAAGGAAATTTCAAAGAAGTGGCATTAATATAGAAGATTGATTTAAAGGGGCCTGTATAGCTATTTATGAGAAAGATGGGATGAGTCAAAGCTCCCTGCGCTCCTATCCTTTTAAAAATTAACATTAACTATCAGGCTAATATGAAAAACAAGGGTCTCAGATTAACATTACTTCTCCTAATCACATCAGGATGGTTCATTCTGATGCGGAAAATGACCGCAGCACTCGATCCCGGAAGTATCCTGAAATTTGAATTTATTGGCACAGCCGAAAAAGCAGTGAAATTTCTCAATGATTTAAAAACCGCAGGCCATATAGAACTGATAACCCTTAGTATTTACCTGGATTTTATCTTCCCGCTTCTTTATGGAGCCATGTTTTTTTATGCCAGTGCATGGGCCTGCGGAAAACTGCCTGAAGGGCATTCATTAAACAGGTTCAGGATCTTAAGCGGCATGACCGTGATTGCTGTTGCCTGCGATATGCTCGAAAACATTTCATTGCTTCAACTGATCTACCACAATCCGGCAGACAGGTATGCAAAAGCGGCATTCTTCTTTGCTGGAACCAAATTCTTATTGCTTACTATTGTTCTGCTGCACTTTCTCGCCAGCCTGGGTTTTGCACGGAACAGGAAGCAGAAAGAATAAGAGCAAAATCAGCTGAATTCGAAGAGGTTTTTCAAGCTCTGCCTGCTACCATCCCAGTTTGGTATCATCTCCACGCGGATCAGCACCACCTACATAATAACCCCATTGAGTTTTCAGAATTGCATCAACACGGCCGATGGCCCCTCTTTCTTTGAAAGCATAGCCCTTCTTCCCGAGCTTTTGCCTGGTTAAACTGTCCATTCCGCCTTTTTCAACTATGACCACATCCGGGTACCATTGGTGATGAAATCTTTTAGCATTGACCGCAGCCTGCATACCCATATCAAATTCAAGCACATTTAATATGGTTTGAAATACAGAAGTAATAATTGTTGAGCCTCCGGGCGTACCAACAATCATGAACAGTTCTCCCCCTTTTTCCAGAATGGTTGGGGTCATTGAACTCAGCATTCTTTTTCCGGGAACGATCGAATTGGCTTCACCTCCCAGCAATCCGAACATATTCGGAGAACCTGGTTTTACCGAAAAATCATCCATCTCATTATTCAATAAAAACCCGGCACCTTTTACAAATACCATTGAACCAAAACCTCCATTTAGCGTTGTCGTTATGGCAACAGCATTCCCATCCCTGTCAACAACAGAGAAGTGAGTGGTTTCTTCGCTTTCTTTAGGAACCACCCCTGCATTTATGTCGCTGCTCAGGGTCGCCTTATTCCAGTTAAAGTCTTTCATCCTGTATTTTGAGTAGATCGGACTAACCAGAT
>JBAZCD010000353.1:0-3871 GCA_041671205.1 Pedobacter sp. | reverse complement strand
ATTTTTTATATATAAAACAAATGAAACATTACTCTGGTCGGCCACCAACTGGTCGAATTGAATATAAGCTTCTGTTTTATGAAGAAACCTCTCCGAATTATAATCATTCAGAAACCGCTGAATGCTGTTGGGTGAATTGGATAGTATCAGTAAATTATCAGTTATGGTAAAAAATGGTTTGGAATATCTTTTTAACGGATCACCAAAGTAAAAATAAAACAGATTTCCATATTTCATTTTTCTTACAGATTCAGAATACGCAGCACTCAGGGGATCAAGAAAGAATTGAAGTTTACTTCCATCATTGACCCTGATGATGGCCAGGTTTTCTGAAGTTGAAAGATGCAATGTGCAGAGCTCGTTACCCCATAATTTGACCATGTCGCGCTCGGGATTAATTCCTGTTTCAGAGGTTATTGTATTTAGCTGCTTGTTTAATGTGTCGAGTTCTTTTCTTGTTTCAAATAAATTGTCGAGTTCTTTTTTAAATCCGGCATAATCTGAAATGCCATAAGCGATCGAACTGGATGTATTATAGGGCATCACCCGCTTAATGATATTTTTTATCGGTTTCTGATGGAGGAATATGCGGATATAGCTATCTTTTTCAGCAGAGATGCCGGTTATTCCATTGAACATCATAACATCACTCTTGTAATTCAGTTCCAGACTTGAATAGCCGGTAAAACTTTCAAATAGCTCCAGATTATCATTTAATTTCCGACCGAAAAATGGCTTTAAAACCCCTGGTTTATCATAATTGATAAACAGATTTGCAAGCGCATTTGCATCCTTTTTTAGTCCGGCATTGATCTCTTTGATAAATGCTTGACTGATCTTCTTTGCTTTAGGGTCAATACTCTGACTGAGGAGATCAGCCGAAAAACTACCTCGTGCAATGCCTTTGTCAATGTGCAGGTAGAACGTACGGTACATATTGGCACTGCTTATTTCCAGAATGGCATTTCCGGATCTGTTCCTGTTTGTGATCCTGATGCCTGGAATTTCAATCAGAGTACGATGCAATTCCTCCGTTTCTATGTTCTGCTTTAATCGGACAGACCACAAAAAATTGACACTGTCTGTTTTGGATGGATGAAAAGAAAGAAAAACTTTTTGACCCTCAGTGACATATGCAATCTCCCTATTACTGATCAGCAGGCTTTTTAACCAGGCCAGTTCATTTTTATGCTGAGTTCCGATGATGGTGTCAAAAACAGTGTAATCCCTGAAGATATCATACAGACTTTTGTCATTTGGATATTGAAAAACCAGAGAAGCGTCTGCAGGTATTTCAGAAAGAACCCGGTCATTACTCCGGCTTTTAACATTAAGATTAGAAAAGTATAAATATGCCAGGGAAAGCACGGCAAGGACTAAAGCCGCGGTGATTCCTATTATTTTCTTCATCAATCAGCGCTTTTAGCAAATTTATATTTTTATGTCATCACAGAAGAATTGCGAACATGTTTGTTAAATTAGCAATCTAATCTAACATTATGAACAAACGGGTAATTATTATAGCTTCTGTGTTTGGCATTCTGGCTGTTATTTTAGGTGCTTTTGGTGCTCATGCTTTAAAATCCCTTCTTGATCCGGCCGGATTAGAGATTTGGAAAACTGCTGTAAGTTATCACTTCTATCATACACTTGCCTTGCTTTTCGTTTCAATACTTCCTGCAAGCAGTAGCAAGGCTGCAAATATGGCTGCCTGGTTCTTTTCTCTTGGAATTCTTCTTTTTTCGGGTTCCTTATATCTTATTTCTACGAAAGAAATACTGAATATCACACAGCTTTCGGTTCTTGGGCCAATTACACCAATCGGAGGTTTATTTTTTATTTTGGGTTGGTTTAGCCTGATTTTCGTCGCCATAAAGAGTAAATAATGCTTGAGTTTAATGAAACAGATGGCATTGAAAGGAAAACTCTTTTCATAGAGGTAGTTTTGCCCTTGGCGATACCGAAAACTTATACGTATCGGGTTCCTTCAGAAATGACCGGGGCTATTTCAATTGGGAAGCGTGTAGTCGTTCAATTTGGACGGGCCAAAATCTATACCGCAATTGTTTATCATGTATCTGAAACTCCCCCGGAACTTTATGAGGCTAAGTATATCATTGATGTTCTTGATGATGAGCCTATTGTAAATGACTTTCAGTTGAAATTATGGAAATGGATGTCTGATTATTACCTCTGCCATATCGGTGAGGTAATGCAGGCTGCGCTACCTTCAGCACTGAAACTGGCTAGTGAAACCCGTGTCATCCTGAATCATTCAACCGAGTTCGATAAGTCTGAACTTTCTGATAAGGAGTTCCTGATTATTGATGCCCTCGATATTCAATCTGAACTTAAGGTAAGTGATATCAGTAAATTACTCGGACAAAAAACAGTTTTTCCAATACTCAGAGCTCTTTTCGAGAAAAATATTATAATAATATCAGAGGAAATTACTGAGAAATTTAAACCCAAAAAGAAGTCATTTATTAGCCTTCATCCCCAATACAAAGATTCAGAAAACCGAAGGGCTTTATTCGAAATTCTTGAGCGGGCGCCAAAGCAGCTGGAACTTTTGCTGGCTTATTTTAAGCTTGAAAAGCAGCAAACGGAAATTTCCAAACCCGATCTGCTGGAAGTCAGCGGAAGTGGCCCGGCGGCATTAAAAACGTTGATTGAGAAGGAGATTTTTGTACAGGAAGATAAAGTGGTGAGTCGCCTGAGCGCCGAAGAGCTCGAAATCCTGCATGATTTTAAGCTGAATGATGCCCAGGAGATTGCGTTGGGAGAGATTAGAGAGCAATTGAAAGAGAAGGATGTTGTTTTGCTTTATGGCGAAACATCTTCTGGTAAAACACAAATCTATATTCGTCTGATTGAGCAAATGTTGCTTGAAGACAAGCAAACATTATATCTTTTGCCTGAAATTGCCTTAACCACACAGCTTATTGAACGTTTGCGTGAACATTTTGGAGGGCAGATTGGTGTTTATCATTCCCGCTTTAATGATAATGAGCGCGCAGAAGTCTGGCACAAAGTATTAAAAGGTGAGTATAAAATGATTCTTGGTGCGAGATCATCTATTTTTCTGCCATTTAAGGATCTGGGACTGATCATCGTCGACGAGGAGCATGAATCTTCTTACAAACAATATGATCCGGCTCCCCGATACCATGCAAGGGATACTGCCATCTTTCTTTCACACCTGCATGGGGCGAGGATAGTTTTAGGCTCTGCAACTCCGAGTTTAGAGAGTTTTTATAATGCGAAAATTAAGAAATATGGTTTTGTAACATTAAAGGGCAGGTACGGCGGAGTAAAATCACCTATAATTGAAGTGGTTAGTATTGCTGAAGAAACCAAACGGAAAACCATGCAATCGCATTTTACAACAGTTCTGGTAAATGAAATTAAAGCGGCATTATCCCGAAAGGAGCAGGTGATTCTTTTTCAAAACCGTCGTGGATATACACCTGTTTTACTTTGTACTACCTGCGGATTTACACCCAAATGCATTAATTGTGACGTGAGTCTTACTTTTCATAAGAGCAGTGCAAAACTCCATTGTCATTATTGCGGATATAAACAGGATGTGCTGCATGCATGTCCTGCCTGTGGGTCAACCCGGATAGAGCAGAAGGGCTTTGGTACAGAAAAGATAGAGGATGAACTGCAGCGTATCTTTACGGATGCAAAAATTGCCCGTATGGACCTTGATTCTACCCGGACAAGGAACAGTTTTCAGATCCTGCTTAATGATTTTGAAGAGGGAAAGATTGATATTCTGGTGGGTACGCAAATGGTTGCCAAAGGGCTTGATTTCGGGAATGTAACTACAATTGGGATCGTCAGTGACGACAGTATGTTAAATTAT
>JBAZCD010000352.1:0-3874 GCA_041671205.1 Pedobacter sp. | reverse complement strand
CTTCAATATAATCCTGCAAGCGGTAAGACCATTGTCTATGCAGATTTTCCTGCAGCCAGGGTAACTGCAACTACAAAATACGATAGCTTCAGAAATATTTTATATGCGGAAATAGAAGGAGATCCTAAAGGAGTAGCTCTTGGTGCTTTTGATATGGCTACAAAAAAATGGATATTCCAAAGTGAATCAGGCATCGTAAGTCATCACCGGGATATGATGATGGATAAGCAGGGGAATATTTACTTTAACGGTAAACAGAATAAAATTTCTGATCAAATGGTATTAAGGGGCGGAGTTTACTATCCGGCAGCAAAAAAGGCAGACACCACCAGTACTTCTATGTTACCTCCGGATCAGTCGGATCGCCTGAAAAACATCCCTTTAACAGAATTATGGAAATATTCTCCTGAAACACGTTCTATTCAGGCAACAAAATCCACTTCCATTGGTGGGATCCGTTCTTCTACCAGAGAAAGTAAAGCCGGGTATATTTATGGTACAACAATGGGCAACCAATTGTTCAGATATGCGCCGGCTAAGGATGAACTGACAATTTTAGGCAGCAATTTTCTGAAAAACGGAGAATACATAACCGTATGTGATTTGTCGAGGGATGAAAAATATATTTATTATTTACCCGGGGCACACGGTTCCGCAGGCTTTTCAGGCACACCGGTCATTCAGTATGAAATAGCCAGCGGAAAGCAAAAAGCTATTGCGTTTCTATCAGAGCCAATGGTAAATGCATTTAACTATGCTCCGGGAGGCACTTACGGATTAAAGATAAGTGATGATGGATCTAAATTATATGTTGGTCTGAATGGTTCTCCACCTGATGCCTCGCGTCCAAAGGGACTGGGAAAAGGTTTTGGATTAACTTCATTTGCTATTATTCACATTCCGGTGGAAGAACGTTAAGGGAAACAAGTACCACCTCTCTTCTAACTTTTTAAGGTCGCAGGTAAAATCAGGCCGGTTTTCTTGCTGCCAGTTATAGGTCATGAGCCGATCAGGTAAATTATTTGGCTCATATTAAAGAGCGCAGAAAAATTCT
Source organism: Pedobacter sp. (assembly GCA_041671205.1). GTDB lineage: Bacteria > Bacteroidota > Bacteroidia > Sphingobacteriales > Sphingobacteriaceae > Daejeonella. Next base: position 2,820 of record JBAZCD010000352.1, on the reverse strand, counting down.
TTTTAAAACAAAAAATCGCTCTTAATCAGATTGCTATAAAGATATCTCCTAAGCTCACACTGAAGAATTTCCTGACAAACAGGATCTAAATTGTCATTTATTTTCAGCACCAGCTGCTATAGTTACAACATCTTAAAAAAAAATATGCGATTATAATAATCGCATATTTTTCCTGTTTATACACTTAAATTTCCTTCCGCTTTGTAAGATGCCTTAGATGCGCACCCTGTCAAATTAGAAAGTTATTTATTCACTAAGCTGTTTCACTGATTGGCTTTTTAAAAGCAGAATCCGGATTAATAACCGGGATTCTGCTTTATTACAGCGCCAATATTTAAATCAATCTGAGATTGAGGAATAGGATATAAAGTATTGTAATCCTTAACATTCAAACCCGGAACTTTAGGGTTATTATTATAACGCTTAACCCTTTCCACAAATTTTCCCATCCGGCGTAATGTAATAGCTCTCCATTCTTCACCGTAAAGCTCTCTGGCTCTTTCATCCAATATATAATCCAGATTTACATCTGCCGACGAAACAGGAGTTGCATTAGCTCTGGTTCTGATTTTATTAATATCTGCTGCTGCTGCATTCGGATTATTTAAACGAACATAAGCTTCAGCACGTACAAGTAATGTAACTGCAAGTCTTATTGCATAAAGATCTTTATGATTTTGTCCGCCACCAGACCTTGCAGGATCAGTAAAATGATTAACCGGATCTACAAACTTCATAAAGTATGGATAGATATACTGGGTTGTATCTCTCAAAGCATCTCTGGATCCTGCAGGATAAAGACTGAAATCAATCTTTTTCTTATGATATTTAGATGAAGGACTATCGTAATAAAAGTTTCTTTTAATATTATGTTCTGCGTTCCTGATATCATTTTTCCAGTCGCTTCTCCATATATCATATGAAACATAATTAGTAGGACGTATCCATGACACTGGTCTGCCCAATGTGTCAGAAATTCCGGTATACTTACCATTAACCAGCTCACCCCGAAATGCAGGGAAACCGTCGGGAGTATTGCCCATTCTGTAATATGCTGGTCCAAAAGCTCTTTCACCTTCGGCATATAACCCTCCCGTGATAAGCGGTTCTACCTGGATCACCCAAATAGCTTCGGTATTTGTTGAGAGGTTTTGGTTCCCATACCCAAAAAGATCAAAATATGCATCTCCTGATCCCAAAACATCTTTTCCAAGTCTTGTTCCAAAACGTTTTGTCATCAAGCCATAACCATATCCATCTATTACTTTTGATGCAGCATCAACAGCTAACTGGTATTTACTGTCGGTAAGATATAATTCACTCAGCATATGCCAGGCTGCTCCCTGATTAATCCTTCCCGGTGCCTCTTCCTTACCCGGAGCAGGTAATTTTGAAGTTGCAAAAGTTAGATCTTCTTCCATTAATTTATATACCTCTGATTTAGGGTTCCTTACAAAATCAGTTTTGGCAGATTTGATCACTTCTTTTACCAGGGGAACATCTCCATAAAATGAAACCAGAATACGATAGGCAAATGCCCTGAAAAACTTTGCTTCTGCTAAATATGCATTTTTCTGCGCCTCATTAGCCCAAATAGAATTATTTGAAGACTCAATAGCTTCAATCAGAACATTGGCTCTTTGCACTAACTGGTAGTTCCATGTCCAAAAAATACTGGTATAAGAATTTGCTGGCGTAAGAAAAGTTGAGTAATCGGTCAAAAATCGTGCACTAGCCGGGTCTTCCCCGAAATAAGACAAATCAGTTCCGATACCATACATTTGAGTTACAGCATCATTAGGCCCATAATACCAGTTTTGACGCACGGTGGTATATAAACCAGCTATCCCCTGCTTAATTCCGGGAACAGTGCTATAAGCATTCTCGGGAGCAAGAAAATCAAGAGGAGTTTCATCAAGAACTTCCTTCCGGCAAGAAGAAAACATTAAAACCAAAACTCCGGTAATTAGCAATAACTTTTTGCTAATTAGATATTTATAAATTTTCATTGATTTTTAATTTTAAAATCTGTAATTATTAAACTGCCAATCCGGGCACACCAATTAGATAGAAATCCTGAAACCCGCAATAAAATTTCGCATAAGCGGTGAATCACCGATACCTGTCTCAGGATCCCTACCTATACCTATATCAGGATTCCTACCTGTATCAGGATTCCTACCTATACCTGTCTCAGGATCCCAACCTGACCACTTAGTCCAGGTATAAAGATTCTTACCCGAAACATATATCTGTCCACTACCTATATGTAATTTTTTAAGAATGGCCGGATTTAATTTATACGATAATGAAATGTCCTGTAACCTTACAAAACTCCTGCTTTCATAAATTCCACTCCAAACTGGGGGGGCATTATAAATTCCGCTGGAATTGTTCACTCCATTGTCAGGTGTCCAATAAGGCCGTACTGCTGTAAGGTTATTTCTTATTATTCCTGCAGATTCGCGACCTGCCGGAGCACTTGCAGTATTAATATTAGAAGCATTATCCTCCATATAATATCCATTACCTCCCTGTATTGAGTTCAGGAAGAAAGAAAATGTGAAATTCTTATAGGATAAAGAATTACTTAAACTTAGCCTGTAATTAGGAGTACGCCTTCCAATAACTGCTCTGTCTGAATTTGGTTCAATAAGTCCATCATTATTTTGATCTACGTATTTAAACTGACCAGGATACCAATTATTCAGAGTTTTGCCACTATACAATTCCTGTTCAGACCATAGGCCCCCACTCATTTGATAATCATAAATAGCACTTATAGGACGCCCTACAAACCAGGAGTTGCCAATATCATTA
>JBAZCD010000351.1:0-3882 GCA_041671205.1 Pedobacter sp. | reverse complement strand
GCCGTTAATGGTCATGGATACAGATGTGGAAGGATGGCAAAGATCAAAACAGCTCTATGATTATTTAGCATAACCAAGTGTCGCCATGCTGACTCCTGAATTCCCGATTTTACCGTAAATATCGGGACGGATACCGGGATCTTCTCCGTAAAGTGTGACCGAATCGAAAGCTGTAGAAAGCCGGTGTGCCGGCTGCCCCAGTGAAACATAATGAAAACGCTTATTTGTTCTCTCCGGACCGCCTTCGCCGGCGAACATACGTGTTGGGTCTTCACCTTCACGTTTTAATGGAAATACTCCTGCCGCATATGGAAATTCCCCCGGAACATTTTCGGTCAGTAACCAGCGCAGGATGTCGCCCCATGCTTCATACCTCGGCAAGGATATCTTTGAAATTCTGAGTTTAGACAGGGATTCTGAATAAAGGGATTGCTTAATTTCCTTATCACGAACCTTGTATATGAACTCATCGGCTTTGTATTTTTTTATGGTATCAGGCCATTCACGCAATAATCTGCGGCATTCCGGATCAAGACTTTCCTCAAGATTATTATATATATCCGTCAAAGGCCCACTTAAATTCCTTTTTAAGCCCTCTCCTTTGGAGAGGGTTTGGGTGAGGCTTAAAACCCCTTTAACCTGAAACAATTGCTGAGCAATTTTGCATTGCGCATTTACCCAATCATTATAGGCCGAACTGCTTTCAACGATTTCGGCGAGATAACGTATCCGCTCAGGGGGAATGATGTAACTCTTTTCCGTGTGTTTGCTGATCAGTTCCATTTTTGCCTGAAAATCATATCCGGTCTTCCTTAAAATGGCTTTCATCAATTCCGCGAAGAGTTTATTCATCCCGGGATCATTGAACTGGGAAGCCATGGTGCCGATCACAGGAAGCTCCTCTTCCGGAGAATCGAATAACTGGTGATTACGCCTGAACTGTTTTCGAACATCCCTGATCGCATCCAGCGCCCCGCGCTTATCAAATTTATTGATCGCAACAAGGTCGGCGAAGTCGAGCATATCAATCTTTTCCAGTTGTGTGGCAGCTCCAAATTCGGGAGTCATCACATATAAGGATACATCGCAATGCTCGGTAATCTCAGTGTCCGACTGACCAATACCTGATGTTTCTACAATAATCAGTTCATATCCGGCAGCTTTGCAGATATCAATCGATTCCTGAACATATTTTGAGAGGGCTAAGTTGGCCTGCCGGGTGGCTAGTGAGCGCATGTAAACCCTTGGATTATTGATCGAATTCATTCGGATACGGTCACCCAATAAAGCCCCGCCTGTCTTGCGCTTTGATGGATCAACTGATATAATTGCGATGCTTTTATCGGTTTCAACCAGAAAACGACGAACGAGTTCATCAATCAGAGATGATTTTCCGGCACCGCCTGTTCCGGTAATACCAATTACCGGAACTTTTTTACCGGCATTTAATTTTTCAAGTTCTTTCAGGAAGTTTTCTGTCTGATCAGGGAAGTTTTCCGTCAGCGTAATGACAGAGGCAATCGCCTGGATCTCTTTTTTCTGAATTCCTTTCAGCTCACCATTCAGACCGGTATGTGTTAGAAAATCACATTCCCTGAGCATGTCATTGATCATTCCCTGCAGGCCCATTTTCCTGCCGTCATCAGGTGAATAGATCTGAGTGATGCCATAGGCTTTAAGCTCTTGGATTTCAGTCGGTAAGATCACACCGCCGCCGCCGGCGAATATTTTAATATGGCCTGCACCCAATTCCCGGAGCAGATCATGCATATATTTGAAATACTCAACATGTCCGCCCTGATAGGAGGTCATGGCAATCCCCTGAACATCCTCTTGAATTGCGCAGTTAACAACTTCCTGCACAGAACGGTTATGACCAAGATGTATCACCTCAGCCCCTGACGACTGAAGTATCCGTCGGATGATATTTATCGTCGCGTCATGCCCGTCGAACAAGGCAGCTGCTGTAACAAAACGTATCTTATATTTAGGCTTGTAGACTTCGGTCATTTTATTTCCTGATTGGGGTACAAAGGTAAGAATAATTGGATTGCCGAAACCTTTAGGGGCGATTTTGGATTTATAAAATCCTAAAGAGACAGAAAGAGAATGTTCATTCTCTTTCTGTCCTGAAAAATCAGTTTAACCCTTTTTAGGGCTGTGTTTGCTTGGCATTTTTGGTGCTTTGGTTTTACCCTGAACCATAGAGTTTTCATTTCCTTTATTCACGGTTGCCTGTTTGTTGTCTGTTTGATAAGACATATGGCCTCCGCTGTTTGAAATGCCCCTTGATTTCAGGGCTTCCTTTCCTGTTTTGATCGATTGATTTCCTTTTGAGCTGCCTTGCTGATTTTCGTTCGATTTATTTTTTATCGGTGTTTTCATATTGCCCTCCTATTTTTTATCAGGTTATTACATGTATTTGCATTGCTTTATATATACAAGATACGAATAAGTATTCTGGTAAAAAATGACCTTGCTTACAACCAGTTTTTCTTTTTGAAAAAGATTAAGGTAATTACCGATGACAAAACCATAAGAGCTATTGCAAAGAGGTATCCGTAATCCCAGCCCAGTTCCGGAATGATCCGAAAGTTCATTCCGTAGATGCTCGCGATCAGAGTGGGAGGCATGAAAGCTACTGTTGCTACCGTGAAAATTTTAATGATCCGGTTTTGTTCAATGTTCACCAGACCCATAAAGGTGTCCTGAAGGTACTCCAGGCGTTCAAAGGCAAATTTATTGTGCTCGATCAGTGAGCCGATATCCTTGATCATGATCCGGAGAACATTCATGTATTCTTCGGGGAATAAACTGCTTTTCATTAAGGATGATACCAGGCGCTGTTTGTCCACGATGTTTTCGCGCATCAGAATGTTGTAATTCTGGAAAGAAGCGATCTTTAACAGGATCTCTTCATCCGACCGTTTTCTGTTCAGTGTTAATTTCTTATTCAGATCGGCGATATCTTTTGCAAGACCTTCAATGATGTCTGCATCCTGTTCAATTCCTGTTTCAAGGATTGTGAGCAGAATATGATACCCGTTTGTAAATGAACCCGGATTGGATTTGATTTTTTTTACAGATTCGCCGAAGGTTTTAAGATCATCATCCCGGTAGGTAAAGAGAATTCCTTTTTCAAGGATAATAGATACCGGGCAATAATCAAAATCCTGCTGTTTGAGGGATAAAAAATTGGAGTTAATGATCAGCTCATCATCCAGTTCATTAAATCTCGATGAACTTTCTATCTCAGATGATTCTTCTACGGAAGAGTATTTAATGTCAAAATAAGTTTCAATGGTCACTTTCTCCTCAACGGTAGAATTTTGCAGATCTACCCATACCAGGTCGTTAAGCGGGATCGTGCGGAGCAAACTGATGTCACTTTCCTTCGCCAGTCGTTTATCTTTCTTATAATAAATGCGCAGCATAGCCTGTGTTTAAGGGTAAGATTGAATTTGCTATCTTTGCAAAAATAAAGTTTTGGGAACACCTTTAGATTACGGACATAAGAATTATAATCATTATGGCGCATACCTTAAAAAAAAGTATGACGGGCAGCGCGTTTATAAGATCATTGCGGATGCAGGATTTACCTGCCCGAACCGTGACGGAAGCAAGGGTTTCGGTGGCTGTACCTATTGTAATGTAGATTCTTTCACCCCCGAACTTTCAAGGAAACTTCCAACCATACGCGAGCAGATCGAACAGGGTATGGAAAGGGCTTATAAAAACTACAGGGCCGAAAAATTTATTATCTATTTTCAGCCCAATACCAATACTTATGCCCCAGCACACTACCTCAAAATGATGTACGATGAGGCATTAAATGCATGTCCTCCGGATAAAGTCGTGGGCCTTTCCATCGGCACACGCCCT
>JBAZCD010000350.1:0-3884 GCA_041671205.1 Pedobacter sp. | reverse complement strand
TTTTAATCAGAAAGGGATTCTTATGAATTCGGGTTACTCGCGTTATTCTTTGCGTATTAACTCGGGTTACAAAATAAATGATAAGTTATCAGTTGGTTTTAATCTTGCTCCAACATATTCCACCCGATATCAACCACCAACTGATGGGTGGAATAGGGGTGAGAGAACAGGTATTTTGATTGGTGCTCTTGCATCCTCCCCTATGCTTAAGTATAAAAACGATGATGGCACACTGCCACTTACCACATATTTACCAGGTTCTCAAGGTACTGGAGGTTTAGGCGGATACACTTTTAACAATTTTTACAGATCACTTGAGGAAATTAAATTTACCAACAATACCAGCAGAGTGCTTTCAAACGCATTTATTTTATTGGAACCCATAAAAGGATTAAGTCTTAAGACATCAATAAATGTTGAATATGGGAACAATGATTCAAAGCAATGGAATCCATCAACATCTTCAATATGGGTTGTTTCAATCCCGCCAATTACAGCTGCAGTTAGCTTAGGGATTGATTCATTTGTTTCATGGTTATCTGAGACCACAGCTACGTATAAAAGGTCCGTAGGTAACCATAATTTTGAGTTACTGGCAGGATATACTTCTCAAAAATATACCATCAAGTCGATGGCCATTAGAGCAACTAACTTTCCAGACGATAGAATCAACGATGTGGATGCAGCTTCAGTAATTCAACTATCTGGCACGGACAGTGACTTGCAGGAATGGTCGCTCATTTCCTATATTAGCCGTCTGAATTATGACTTTAAGGGAAAGTACCTTGTCTCAGCTGCAATACGGCGCGACGGATCCTCCCGCTTTGGGATAAACAACAAATGGGGGAACTTCCCATCGGTTTCCTTAGGTTGGATAGTATCAGAGGAAAATTTCTTCCCGAAGAACAAAGCAGTAAACTTCATTAAAGTGCGTGGTAGCTATGGTCTTACAGGGAACAATAACATTGGTAATTATACCTCATTTGCCTCTGTAAACCTTGGTGCCAATACCGTTTTTGGAAGTACTATTGCGCCCGGCTCATATGTATCTAGTTTGAGCAATTTAGACCTGGGATGGGAAAAGACCAGTCAGGTTGACATTGGTGCAGATATTGCAATTCTGAATAACCGTATAAGCCTGGCCTATGATTATTATTTGAAAAGGACATACGATATGTTGTATCAGTTTGCTATACCTGAGTCTTCAGGTTTTTCACAGTTTACAGGAAATTCAGGTGAGTTAAAATTCTGGGGTCATGAAATAGCAGTTACTTCCCGTAACATAACAGGTAAATTTAATTGGACCACAAGTGCAAACATCACATTTGGAGATAGTAAGGTAATTTCGCTTGCTCCCAATGTCGATGCTCTATATACTTCTATGGGAAATAGCCATATCAGTAAAGTTGGAGAGCGACTTGGCATGTTCTACGGAATGGTTGTAGACGGTGTTTATGATAACCAGGAAGAATTTGACAATTCCCCAAAGGCAGCTCAGTCTGTTGTGGGAAGTATCAAATTCAAAGATATGAATAATGATGGTGTGATTTTAAATACAGGAGGTGACCTGGTTGTTATTGGTGATCCGACCCCCAAATTTCTGTTTGGTATAACCAATGAATTCGGTTATAAGAAGTTTGATCTATCCTTTGTGATGTCGGGTTCTTATGGTAATGATATTGCTAACTGGGCCAGAAAGGTTACCAATAACATCGATGGAAAGTATAATGTCCTGAGAGAGGTAAAAGACAGGTGGAGATCTCCAGAAAATCCTGGTTTGGGTAAACATGGTACAACTATACAAGCAACAGGCATGGAGCGTGACTGGTTTAACACTAATTTTATCAATGACGGCAGCTATCTTACAATAAAGAATGTTAACTTAGGGTATAATGTGAGTTCAAATAAACTAAAATTCATAAGCTCGATAAGGGTATATGCATCTATACAACAACTTTATGTATTCACCAAGTATGAGGGTAATAATCCAGAAATAACCTCCGATTCAAATGTACTTAATCTGGGAGAAGATTATACATCTTATCCTGTACCAAGAACTTACACCTTTGGGGTAAACTTAGGCTTCTAATTGCAGGTGATAAATAAGTGGTTTCAAAACTTTATAATTTTTTTGATATGAAAATAAAATACTTTATAGCAGCTTTTTTTATGGTATTGCTGATAAGTTCCTGTGAGGATGATTTCCTTAATCTGAATTCTCCTTCCTCTCTTAGTGTCCCTGTTTATTTTAATACTCAGGCAGACTTCGTATCTGCAGTGAATGGTATATATTATGAAATGCGTGGTTGGTTTAATACACCAAACAATTTAATCATAGGTGATATGCATTCTGATAATGCGCGTTATTATTATGATCCGCTTCAACGTTTTGATATCTATAATGAAAATGTTGCTGATTTTGTTCCTGATAACCAAATGTTTAGTAATAACTGGGGCCCCATTTATAAATGGATAGCCCGTGCTAACCAGGTACTAGATCTGATTGACAAAATTGATTTTGATCAGACAACTAAAGACAACTTGAAAGGGCAAGCCCTGTTCCTGAGGGCATATAGTTACTGGTGGTTGACACGGATTTATGGTGACGTATGCCTTCATCTGAAGCCGGTAACAACTAAAGATCAAGCAAGTCTTCCACTCACATCTCAAACTGATGTAATTGCCCAGATCATTGATGATGCATCTATGGCTTCTACTTTACTTAAAAACAAAGCAACTCAGGAGAAAGGTCGTGTAACCTCAGGAACAGCCAGGATGCTATTGGCTGATGTATACATGTGGCAAAAAGAATGGAGCAGTGCAGAAGCCCAATTGATGACTCTTACCGGCGAATATTCTCTGATGCCTGTTTATGCCGATGTTACTAATCCTACAAAGAAAAATAATGCAGAATCAATTTTTGAGATTCAATTTTCTTCTCAATCATCCACATACTCAAGTTCGTTTCTTTACAGGATGTTCCCTAAACCTTTCGGCGCTGACAGTCTGAAAAAATTTACAGGTATTACTAATCCTGTGTTTCAACCTGGTGAAAGTATTTTATGCCCAACGCCTGATCTTATTGCAGCATATGAGCCGGGAGATAAAAGATTTACTGCATCCATTAGATTTGTACATGATGACTATGGTATTAGGGCACCTATGTGTATAAAATACCTGCATTCCCATTCTTTATTAAATCAAACAGATGAAAATATGCCTGTTTACCGTTATGCCGAAGTCTTGTTGTTTCTGGCAGAAGCGATCAATGAGCAAGGTGGAAGGTTAAGTGCAGCATTGGGATACCTTAATCAGGTAAGAAGCAGGGCTGGTCTAGCCAACTCAACTGCTTCAACACAGAGTGTCCTCCGCGAAGCTATCGTTCGCGAAAGACAAGTGGAATTGGCTTTTGAAGGAAAGCGCTGGTTTGATCTGGTACGTACCGGAAAAGCAGCGGAAGTTATTTCTGCTTATGGTGCCAGAGTGATAGCTAATCCAGAGAAATATTATTTCAAATATGGAGTAGGACCTGTACCTTCAGCATTTACCAATATTGTCACAGTGTTCAACATTCCGGAATTGGAACGCTTGTATAATCCTTTAATTAACTAACGGGGGATTTCAAAATAATTTATAAAAGAAGGAGACTTTTCATTGGTTTGAAAGATTAAAATTAACATAGAAATAAAAAGAAAGCAAGAAAGACGAGGGCACTGAAAAAGTATCCCTTATTAAAATAGAGCACTAAAAAATCAACTGGCAGGTGAAGTCCAAACTTTCATCTGCCAGTTTTTTTTCTAACAGTGTGTAGCAATTTTTTAGACAGAAAGTGCTTCTTGGAAAATTATTTGGGGTGCTTTTAGGGTTTTTGGGGGTAAGCCTTC
>JBAZCD010000349.1:0-3886 GCA_041671205.1 Pedobacter sp. | reverse complement strand
TGACCGCCGAAATCGTAGATCTCACCATTTACAGCAGCCGTTGCGAAGATCTGATTTCTTCCAAGAATATCACTGAATACCCCCTGAATACCACTGGCAAGTCCGGTTCCGAATCTACCAACAGATGCACCAACACCATTGCTTGACAGGTAATCAAGTTTGAATTTCGGCTGGTAGGCGATCGTCCGGATCGAATCTTTCGGAATTCTTTCAAAACGTTGAAAATTATTCAGGTTGGCATTGATGATGTTTACACCAACGGACCTGGCAGGAGGCAGGGAGGCAGCATCAAAGTTCAGGTCCTGAGTGCCGATCTCTTTTGGTTTAAAATCAGCAGCTTTAGCATTATAGATGGTGTATTTTTGTGCCCTGTAATAAGAATACAAAATATCATCTTTGTTTGAAACACTCAGGGCAGGGGAGTATTCTGTAATGCCGCTGATCCCGGTAAAATAATCTGTCAGCTGCTCCACTGTTTGCTTCTCCAGAGAATAACGGTACAGGTTTCTGAAACCGTCTCTGTTTGAAAGGAAATAGATGCTCTTATTATCTCCTGAATATTGAGGGTTCAGGTTATTTGCTCCGTCAAAGACCGGAAGATTTATGATCGATTTGGTTGCAATATCCAGAACAGACATATTTAAGGTGATGTCGACACTGGTTGCCGCATTATCGAAAGTGGTCCGGTCTGTGCTGAACACAATTGAACGTCCGTCTCTTGAATAGCTGGGATGATAGTCTGAATACTTATCATTTGTGAGTTGTGTAAGTAATTTCGTTCTCAGGTTGAACTGATAAAGGTCATTCTGTCCTTCTTTCAATCCTGAAAATGCAACCTCTGTACCATTTGGCGACCAGGTAATATTACTGAATTCCTCTACTTTGCCCATAGCCTCAGAGGATATGGTTTTTCCGTTTGAAACATCAACAATAACCAGTTTGTTTACTCCGGCGCTAAAAACGCTGAATGCAAATTTTCGGCTGTCAGGCGACCATGCACCTGCTGATTCTATAAAGTTATATTCATCAATATCTCCATTCTTTGCCTTACTTGATAATTTTCGGATAACCTTGCCTGTTCGGGCATCTGCGAGAAAAAGGTCGATACTCAGTAGATCTTTTTCAGAAAGGAAGGCCACATAATTTCCATCAGGAGAGATGGCCGGAGCAACATTATAATTGGCACCTCCATTTTTCTCATCAATGATCTTTTTCCCGATCGGTACCTGAGCAGTATCTTTCAGATAAGGGCGATAGGTATTTTCCACACTGGTTTTCCAAAGGCTTGACAGCGTTCTTTCATCATACCCGAAGGTCTTTCTTATGGCCATTTCATAACCATATTTTGCCGTTTCCTTGAAGAATGGAACGATAACCGTATCGCCGTAGGTAGAACCTATATAAGACCAGAATGCCTGTCCGTAACGGTATGGAAAGTATTTATTAGATACAGTCAGGTCTTTTAATGTCGGAATATCTTTGTTCAAAAAGGCATCCCGCATCCACATGGAGGTATAGGCATCCTGCTTACCTACAGAAAGGTATTCTGCCATACCTTCAACCATCCATAATGGTAAATTGCCAATATTCTCCAGATTGGTTGAATCGCCTTCGATCAATGAGTGATACTGGAAAGCATGTACAAGTTCATGGCCTAAAACATGGCGGGTTTGATGATTTACCTGAGAAATGGGCATGATTACTCTATTCTTCATCCCTTCGGTAACACCACCAGTTCCAACACCTATGTCGCCCATCAAGGCAGTAGTTTGCTGAAAATCAGGGTGATTCGAATAAAGTATAAAGGGGTTCTTTTTCAGGAATGTATCCCTGAAAACCTGCTGATGCAGTTCATACCAAACCTCTGCCTCTTTTGCAAATCGTTGGACGAGACTATCGTTTTTCAGATAATAGTACAGGTCGAAATGCGGTGTTTCATAGACCTTGAATTTCAGGTTCTTATATCTGACCTTATTCTGGCCAAAATACTGAGCCCGTACTTCTGTTCCGGCACTAAGGAAAATAACTAAAAAAAATGATATAATCAGCCAAAATGATGGCATTTTTCGGGCAATTCTACTATCTCTCATACAATATAAGGAAATGGTCTTTTTCTAAATTACGTAAAAATAATGATTTCGATTTCCAGAGTTATAAATTATCTGATACCTGAAACTGAATTCAGTTTTTTTGTTTCGCTTTATTCTGTTTTCGATCTTCCCTGATCTCTTTTCGTGTTTTTTGTACCACAACTGGCGGCTCTGTTTTAGGGTTTACTGGGGGCTTATTCTCAGGTAACTGGTTGGGGTTGTTTTCCGGTGTTTTCTGACCGTTAGCAACCCGTGTATTTATATTCGGATTTAAAATTGTATCCGGGATTTCAATTGGAACATATAATGAGTCGGTAAATACTGAATCAATGGCTGTTGTATCAGAAGGTGTATATACGGTTTCACATTGGTACTTTCTGCTGATAGTCACACCAGGTTTTGGGAATGGCCCGGGCTTAATTCCTAAAGAAGCATCCCTGTAAACTTTCTCCATGAATTTGCCAAAAATGGGCAATGCGGTTCTTGAACCCTCTCCGGTTTGGGAAGTTTTGAAGTGTACACTGCGTTCATCACAGCCAACCCAAACGCCCGTTACCAAATCTTTGGTAACACCCATATACCAGCCATCCACATAATCAGAAGATGTTCCTGTTTTTCCTCCTATCTGATTATTGTTTTTCCAGAGATCCCATTCCCAAAGGGCCTGAGAAGTGCCTTCGGGTTCTTCCATACCTCCTCTGAGCATATAGATCATTAGCCAGGCTATTTCTTCAGTGAGCGTTCTTTTTTGCTCCGGCTTAAATTCTTCTATCAGATTTCCTTCAGAATCAGTGATCTTTTCTACCAGAATAGGTTCTGATCTTACACCTTTATTCAGAAAGGTTCCATAAGCTTTTACCATTTCAAATACACTGACATCATTAGGACCTAAACTTACTGAAGGAACAGCTTTCAGATCACTTTCGATACCACATTCATGGGCATATTTTACTACATTCCGGGCCCCAACTTTTTCGGTAATCTGTGCTGTAATGGAGTTAACTGATTTGCCCATTGCCCAACGTAATGACATTTCTCTTCCCGAGAAGCTGTAGTTTGAGTTTTTGGGTTCCCAGTATTCTGTTTTTCCTTTTAAGGTATAAGGTATTCTGACAGCCTGGTCAATAAATTTATCACAGGGATTCATTCCGGATTCGAGTGCCGCCAGGTATGCAAATGGCTTAAAGGTTGATCCGGCCTGTCTTTTCGACTGATTTACGTGGTCGTATTTAAAATATTTATTATTTATTCCGCCTATCCAAACTTTGATATGGCCTTTGAAGGGATCTAAGGTCATCATTCCTGTATTCAGGATCTTAGCATAATATTTGATAGAGTCCATGGTAGAAAACTGAACTTCTTTTTCTCCGTTCCAGTTAAATACTTTCATTTTTTTTGGCCGGTTCAGGTAATAGCTTATAGAGTCCGGATTGTTCCTGAACCTTTTCTTCAGAAAATCATAGTACGGAAGTCTTTGTGCGGCTTTTTCGGGAAAATCGAGAATCTCTTTCCCGTCGGATGTTCTCCATGGATTTTCATTTCCCCAAACATTTTCAAATCTTCTCTGCAGGATCTTCATCTGGCTATTTACCGCTTCCTCGGCATATTTCTGCATCCTTGAATCGATCGTAGTATATATTTTCAGTCCGTCTCCGTAAAGATCATAACCATTATCCTCACACCATTTTTCCAGGTATCTTGATACTGCGGACCTCAGATAGGATCCTCCGTCACTTCCTTCATCAAGGCTTCCCGGATTTAGTTTAAGAGATTTCAGGCTATATTTTTTAAATTCT
>JBAZCD010000348.1:0-3913 GCA_041671205.1 Pedobacter sp. | reverse complement strand
ACCAAATCGGCTCAGTTGAAATCACACGGAGTAGTCATTACCGATCAGTCCATTGTGAGTCTTACTTTTGCGAATCATCTTTTATGGGGTGGAACCAGTGTTTCAGGCGGATTAGGAATTATGCCATCAACCCGGGAAGCGAAATTATTTTCATGGGACGTGAATAAAGGGTTGAAATTAGATGAGTTTATCCCTGTGCCTGGTGCGAAGGCAATAACCAGCATGATCGTTGGCCCTGATGGAAATATCTGGGGAATGGCAAGCGGAACTCTTTTTGTTTTTGATCCGAAGGCCGGAAGGGTACTTAGAAGCAAACAAATTTACCAGGCCGGAACATTTAAAGACCATGTATGGCGGGATGCATTTTTAGTATTGCATCCTTCCGGGAAGATCTACGGAACAGGAAGTAATCAGTTGTTCAGCATTGATCCGCTAACTCTGGAGTATACGGTAATTGAAAAGGCCGCCAGTTTGCTTGCAATAGACGATAAGGGCAGGATCTACTTCCATCGTTCGGCAGAATTATGGCAATATGATCCTTATTTCAAATAATTATTCGCCAACAAACCATAATTCCTTTGATCAGGATTTTTCTTTATCCTTAGATACTTTATTATTTTGAGTACTTAAAAAAATTATGGGTATTTTCCTCTAATTTATAAAGCGGTTTTACCGGTCATTCCATACTTTGCCAATGAACAGAAAAGGGGTTTTTACTAGAGTTAGAATAAAGCGCTTCTGGAAGCTTTTAGGTCCGGGACTGGTTACCGGTGCCAGTGATGATGACCCGTCGGGGATTGCTACCTATTCTCAGGCAGGTGCTCAATACGGACTTTCGACACTCTGGACAGCATTAATAACATTTCCCCTGATGGCTGCCATACAGGAGATGTGCGCCAGGATTGGTCTGGTTACTTCCAAAGGTTTGACAGGAACACTCAGGGAACATTATTCCAGGCCTATATTGTATGTTATGGTGTTATTCAGTTTCCCTGCGATGGTAATGAACATTGGCGCTAACATAGCCGGAATGGGAGCTGTAGGGAACCTGTTACTTCCCTCCATACATGCTGGTTTTTTCAGTGTTGGTTTTACAGTTATGCTGTTGACGCTGATGATCTATCTGCCATATCGCAGGTTTGCTTCTATCCTGAAATATCTTTGTACTGTACTTCTGGTTTATCTTATTGTTCCGTTTTTATATGAACAGGATTGGATTGCAGTTCTTAAAGGGGCATTTATACCTAAAATAACCTTTGATAAAGACTTTATCAGTATTCTGGTCGGAATTCTAGGGACTACTATTTCTCCTTACCTGTTCTTCTGGCAGGCAACCATGGTTGCCGAAGACAGGAAACACAGAAGAAAATTAATCATAGATAAAAAAATAATAGATGAAGTGAAGCAGGATGTTGATTTTGGGATGCTTTTTTCCAACATCGTTATGTTTTTTATTATCCTTACCTCCGGAACAGTATTGTTTAATGGTGGAATACACGAGATTGAAACCGTAGAGCAGGCTGCGCAGGCTTTAAGGCCATTAGCCGGAGATTCAGCCTATATTCTTTTTGCAGTCGGAGTAATAGGGACCGGGTTATTGGCTGTTCCGGTGCTATGCGGTTCCCTGTCATATATCGTGACTGAAACCTTTGGCTGGCAAAGAGGAATGGATAAAAAATTCCACCAGGCCAAGGCATTTTATTTCATAACTGCGATTTCGCTGATTCTGGGTCTGGCAATGAATTATATTGGAATTTCTCCCATCAAGGCTTTAATCTGGTCAGCTATACTTTACGGACTTACAGCACCTGTTTTGATTGCAGTTATTCTGCATATTGCCAATAATAAAGTTGTAATGGGTGAGTTTACGAATAACAGGCGCTCCAATATTCTTGGTTTTACTACCCTGATCTTAATGAGTATTGCTGCTGTAATTCTGATTTATATGGAGCTGTTTGGTGATTGATTTGCCTCTGTTTCCAGGTTTACGGCTTAGTCCCCCGGAATCAACTCGTTTTCATATAATTCCAATAAATGCTTCAGGTAAATTTTACATTTTTATTAAAAAGAATATCAAGCGCTGAACGGCTATTTGGGATAGCTGATATATTTAATACAGGGTAAATGATTTTGTGATTACATAAAAACAATTGGCTTTTCAGGTAATTTTCTATTAATTAGAGAAAGAAAATATCCTCTCTTTGAATTTAATACTAATATGATCTGATGAATTATAATCAATATGCGGCACAATACCGTAATAACCTCCTGAATGATGTTATTCCCTTCTGGCTTAATAATTCCGGAGATCAGAAATTTGGCGGATATTTTACCTGCCTCGACCGTGAAGGTAAGGTGTTTGATACTGATAAATTTGCCTGGCTCCAGTTCAGGCAGGTATGGTGTTTCAGTATGCTGTATAATCAGGTGGAACAAAAGCAGGAATGGCTGGATTTTGCTATTCAGGGTGCTGAGTTTATGAAGAAACACGGAAAGGATGAGCAGGGGAATTTCTATTTCTCGCTGACCCGCGAAGGTCAACCCCTGATCCAACCCTATAATATTTTTTCAGATTGTTTCGCGGCAATGGCTTTTGCACAGCTTTTTAAGGCTACGGGAAATAAAGAATATGGGCAACTTGCCGTGGATACATTTAATAATATTTTAAGGAAAAGGGATAATCCCAAGGGTAAGTACAATAAAGTCTATCCGGGTACCAGGCCATTACAGGGCTTTTCTCTGCCTATGATCCTATGTAATCTGGTACTTGAACTCGAACACCTGCTTGACCGCGATCTGATTGAGAAAACGGTCGATGACGGGATCCACATGGTGATGGATATATTTTATCAGGAAGAATTGGGTATAATTCTTGAAAACGTCAAGCCTGATGGCTCTTTCTCCGACTCATTTGAAGGACGGCTGGTCAATCCGGGCCATGGACTGGAATCCATGTGGTTCATTATGGATATTGCTGAACGCAGGAATGACCAGGCTCTCATTCGAAAGGCTGTTGACATTACTTTGAATATCCTGGAGTATGGCTGGGATGAAGAGCATGATGGTATACTCTATTTCATGGATATTAAAGGGCATCCGCCACAGCAGCTGGAATGGGATCAGAAATTATGGTGGGTGCATGTTGAAACACTGATCAGTCTTTTAAAAGGGTATTTGCATACCGGTGATGAACGCTGCTGGATCTGGTTTGAAAAGGTGCATCAATATACCTGGGATCATTTTGCTGATCCTGAGATGGGTGAGTGGTACGGATACCTTAACCGTCAGGGAGAGGTACTTCTTCCTGTAAAAGGAGGTAAATGGAAAGGATGCTTTCATGTTCCGCGTGGTCTCTACCAATGCTGGAAAACAATTGAGAAGATAGAGGCAAAGTATTCAAAATAACATTTTACTGAGCTTAAAGGACTAAATTAAATGCTTCAGCAAAATATAAAATAGATTATGGCAAACAGCCCTATACAGAATACTGCGTTTTCTGATACTTCAGAAAAGGGATCGCAAAATTATGCTCCGGCATTAATTTCACTGGCCGTATTATATTTCATGAACGGGTTCATCACCTGCCTGAATGATACTTTGGTTCCTTTTTTTAAAGAAGGATTTACGCTAAGTTATGCCGACTCATCACTCGTGCAGTTTTACTTCTTTCTTACCTACGGATTGATGTCTTTCCCGGCAGGAATGATTGTAGAACGAATCGGGTATAAGAACGGGATGGTGTTTGGATTTGCCATTGCGGCCATTGGTGCACTTTTATTTTATCCTGCAGCCAGTATGCATCTTTACTATTTGTTTTTAGCGGCCCTGTTCGTACTGGCCATTGGAGTTGTAGTATTGCAGGTTGCTTCTAATCCTTATATTACAGCGCTTGGTCCTGCCCGTACAGCCTCTT
>JBAZCD010000347.1:0-3916 GCA_041671205.1 Pedobacter sp. | reverse complement strand
CGGTCGAAACCAGCGGGGTTTCAGTTTCCCATTTATGGCCTTCGCTTGGTAATGCGGCTTTGGGGGCCGGTAGCGGAAAAGCACAGACCATGCTTAATCTTAACTGGAGCGGCAATTATGGCCATTCGCATTACGATAATGCCTCAATTATTTTATACGCAAACGGTGCTGAATTGCTCTCGGATATTGGATATACCCATTCAAAATACCGTGGCTGGACCCTTCATACAGCGTCTCATAATACCGTAGTAATCGACCAGAAAGCTCAGGATCTTGGAACAGATGCTAAGCCGGCAACAGGAAGACTTAAATTTTACGATGATCAGAATCCGCATGTAAAGGCTATTGATATCGATGCTTCCCCTGCCTATTCAGTAGCCGGAAAGTACAGGAGAAGGCTGATATTGGTACATGCGGCAGAAGGCAGAGATTATGTTATTGATCGTTTTGATGTGGAAGGAGGAAAAACCCATGACTGGTTCCTGCATGGAATGTGTGAAGAAGAAGGGGCACTGGAAACCAGTATTCCGCTTAATCAGGCTGTTAAAACATTGGTTCCTGAATGGGGAGGAACTAATGTACCCAAGAATCAGTATGAGTCTGACATCGAAGGAAAGAAAATCCATGCCTATTCCTATTTAAAGGATATTAAGTCAGCTCCGGCTGATAAACAATGGATTGCTACCTGGCGATACCAACATTCGGGTATGCGTACTCATCATATACCTCAGGAAGGTACAGAAATATTCAGTTTTCGGGCTCCTTCTGTCAGATTAGCCCAGGAGGATGACAATAAACTGGATAATTATATGCGTCTTGGATTAATGCAAAGGCATTCTGGAGGTAAATCCAGCTTTATCGCTGTTCACGAGCCATTCCAAAATGAACCCTGGATTAAATCTGTGCGGGCAGAAGGTGATACTTACTTTATCAGATATGAGTTGAATGGGCTTAATATAGAAGACCGGATCAGTCTGAAAGAAGATGAGATTGATGCAGTATCAGGTGCAGGATGGAGCTACAAAAAAGGTGCAGAGCAATCGGGATCAGTAAAAGGTATTGAAATGTTAGCAGGAAAGTGGAATCTGGAACTTGACCATGATATTCCGGAGGTGTCACACGTTCGTTTTGATTTTCCCGATGGAGCTACTTTATATTATCCTGCAAAGCGTATTTCCGATAAAGGACTTCAGCTTGCAGATGATCCGGGTTTTACTATGGAAAAAAACGGAAAAATTCATTTTTATACTTTTCCGCACAAAGAATATAACGGGGTGCTGCGATTCACCGTATTCGGGTCATCGGAATAATGAATTTTTAACAGGGTTCTGTCAGTGACTGATTCAATTAATTATTTCGAACGCTCCGTTTTTATTTTAATGGATTTAGCCCATCCTGTCAATACTTTTTAAATAAAATTTGATTATACCATTTTTATGTCTAATTTTCGGGTACGTTACCGTAGTATATATTTGTCGTGATTTATAAGGTTTATTTTAATAATTGCGTACTGTTGCACAGGCATTGATTAGAACACGGGTCTGTAAGCCAGAAGAGTAGAATTAACCTACGGGTTTAAGTACAGGTAATCGACAAAAAAAACAGGAATTTTCAATTGGAGCAAAAAAAAACGGATTTTACAAATTACCAGATTATAAATAATTTAAGCAGCGAATGAAGACTATTTTCAATGGCAAATCAGCCTTATTATTATTACCATTTATATTATTAGCAGGGAACAGTATAGCCCAGCGCTATCCCGGGCCGCTTAGTCCGGAAGAATCAATGAAGAAGCTAAATGTTGCTAATGGCTATAAAGTGTCATTATTTGCTTCAGAACCTCATGTTTTTGACCCTGTTGCTCTTGAATTTGATGAGCAGGGAAATGCTTATGTGATTGAAATGCCTGATTATCCCTATGAGGTTGAGCCCGGTAAAGGTCATGGCCGTATCCGGATACTGAAAGATACAGACGGGGATGGTAAAATTGATCAATCGATCATCTTTGCCGAAAATGTGACTGAAGCAACCAGTATGCTGCCATGGAAAGGCGGGCTTGTTGTAACTGCAGCTCCCAATATCCTTTACCTGAAGGATACCAATGGTGACGGGAAATCAGATATCAGAGAAGTTTTGTTTTCAGGATTTTTCCAGAACAATTCTGAAGCGCAGGTTACCAGTCTGAAATTAGGGATTGACAACTGGATCTATGCGAATAACCGTGGACAGAGTGGTAAAGTAGTATTCAGTAAGACTCCAGATGCAGCTCCTGTTGAAGTAAGGGGGGCTGATTTTCGTTTCAGGCTTGACCGTGATGTATTTGAACTGGAGACCGGTCCGGGGCAGTTTGGTCAGACAATTGACGACTGGGGACATCGTTTCTTTACAGAAAATTCCATACATCTTCAGCAGGCTGTTATTCCATGGAGATATACGCACAGGCATCCGTTCTTGCCAGGCAGCAAGTTTAATGCAACTATTACTGATCATGAGGAGATCATGTTCCAGGAAATTCCACCTCCTTTCTGGAGAGCTGAAAGAAGTGCCCGCAGAAATAAAATGTACAAGGAAGCGAACCTGAACAGGATCGAGTATGCTGAAGATCATTTTACAGGTGCTTCAGGTGGAACTATCTACAATGGCGATGCACTTCCCCGGGAATTTTATGGCAATATCTTTACAACTGATGTGTCAGGAAGCCTGATTCACAGAGATATTATCAGTCCAAGCGAAACAAGTCCGGTGCTCGTTGCAAAACGTGCTGAAGCTGAGAAGAACAGAGAATTTATCTATTCAACTGATACCTGGTTCCGTCCGGTAACTTTCTCTGTTGGCCCCGACGGATATTTATATATTCTTGATTATTACAGACAGCATATCGAAACCCCGGTTTCAATACCGGATGATCTGAAAGCTGAAATGGATTTTATGGCCGGCAGCGATATGGGCAGGATTTATCGTCTATTACCTGAAAACGGCACCTATCAGAGTGTAAAAGTAGACCTTAGAAATGCTACAAGTCTTCAATTACTGGGTTATCTGTCGCACAAAAATGGCTGGTATCGTAATCAGGCCCAGCGTTTGCTCCTTGAGCGTCAGGATAAAACTGTTGTTCCTGAAGTTATATCATTATTCTCAAATAGCCAGGATCCAGGAACCAGACTACATGCCCTTTATGTACTGGAAGGTTTGAATGCACTTAATGAAAAAATCATCAAACGATCATTACTCGATTCAGAACCGGGTGTTCGGGAAAATGGTATTATACTTGCAGAACGATATCCTAAAGTACAGAAACAGATCATTTCATTAATTAATGATCCGTCACAGAGAGTTGCCCTGCAGGCCGCCCTCAGTCTTGGAGAATTTAAAGGGAAGAAAATTGTTGCGGCTCTTGCTATGGTGATAGAGAATCACGGACAGAATGATTGGTTCAGGAATGCTGTTTTGAGTTCTGATGAGGGTTCATCGGTTGAAATTTTAAAAGAACTTGCTAAAGACAATTTATTCTTCAGTAAGG
Source organism: Pedobacter sp. (assembly GCA_041671205.1). Classification (GTDB taxonomy): domain Bacteria; phylum Bacteroidota; class Bacteroidia; order Sphingobacteriales; family Sphingobacteriaceae; genus Daejeonella. The sequence goes on along the minus strand of JBAZCD010000347.1, from coordinate 396 downwards.
AGGAGGTGTGGAAATTAAGTTTTGTTCAGGACCTTTCTAATGTAATTGCAGCCAGAAATGATAAAGCTCAGTTTTCTTCTTATCTGAATTTACTTTCTGGTGCAGCACTTTCAGGTACTAATATTCAGGCTGCAGCGTTAAGAGGATTGAAAGCAGGATTGAATAAAAATGAATCAAGCAAAGAACTGGCCGGGCAATTAAATGCAGGATCAGCTGAAGAAGTGAAGAAAGGATTTCAGTTGCTTAGAAAGAATTAAAATAAAGTCCGGATCAGAATTGATTTATCAAAATTGAAATAATGGAAGAAAATAAATATTCGAGAAGAAAATTCATTGGTAAATATATGTTTGCCGGTTCGGTTGCATTAGGTACAGGAATATTGATTGCCGGCAGTTC
>JBAZCD010000346.1:0-3921 GCA_041671205.1 Pedobacter sp. | reverse complement strand
CTAATATTTTTAGTATAATTTTGCTTTATGACTGATCAGGAAAAAATCAAAGCTGCAATATTGATATTAAAAAAGCTGCAGAGGATGGTTGGCTTTTTTATGAAGAAAGAGATTTCAGAATTGATTAATAAGCTGGAGGACCAGGAACTGAATCAAACTATGAGTAAGCCCTTAAAAAAGGAAATTCAGCACTGATAAATTAAAAAAAGAGCTTTATTTCTTCTGTGCCAGCATAATTCCGGATCTGATCATGCCCCTGTCTTTGGCAAGCAGGCTAACCACTAGAGTCCCTTTATTGCTTGTAGGAATAGTAATTGACTTCACATTCTGCTTCAACAATTCTTTCATTTCTGCCTCAGGGTCAAGATCACAGACAATCATTCTTTTACTGACATCCGACTCACCCAGAGAGATGATATCATTATTGGAGATCAGCTTCACTGCTTTACCATTTTCCATCAGGATGGTAATTTCAGTTCCACGTTTGATGGTCGCCGGTACCGGGACATTCAGCAGTAAAAAATAAGTATTATCAACGCTCCTGACCGAAAAGCTCAGGCGGTTAACATTTCCGCCATCTTTTAACAGATACATGGAAGTCTGCCTGATATGCTCCTGGGTGCGCTTATCCACCCTGTCAACAACCAAAACCGGAGCCTGGGAAAATGATTTCATGGAGATCAGAAGCAGGAAGAAGATCAGAATTGAGGAGCGCATTTTGGAATTTTATGTTTTACTAAATATAAAGTTAGGGAAATTTAGGATGAGAAGGATTAAAAGATTTGCGTACACTTTTATGGAGTTATTTCAATCACTATTCCACAAAACATTGAATTGCTCAGTACTCCGCCCTATTGAAACTTATATTTCAAAGAAATATCAAAGTAAGCCTCCCGTTTTTTGCGGGAGGCTTACTAAACCATTCTATCTTTTAAGGACTTAAATATTATTTATTTTCAGGAGCTTTTCCGATCAATTCCATAAACTGATCAAGTTTTGGCGTTATGATGATCTGCGTGCGCCTGTTTTTAGCTTTACCCGCTTCAGAATCATTCCCTGCTACCGGATTATATTCCCCTCTTCCGCCTGCAGTGAGGCGCCTGGGATCAACACCATAGGAATTCTGCAGCGACTGCACGACTGAAGATGCCCTCAGCGTACTCAGATCCCAGTTATTGCGGATATTGGGCATAGAAATAGGCACGTTATCGGTATTACCCTCGATCAGGACTTCATATCCTTCATAATCCCTGATGATTTTGGCAACCTTTCCCAAAATCTCACCTGCCTTTTCTGAGATCATATAACTGCCGGATCTGTACAGCATATTATCAGAAAGTGAAATATAAACAACGCCTTTCAGCACCTGAACTTCCACATCCTTCATTTCTTCCCTGCTTAATGAGCGGGTCAGGTTATTGGTCAGTACCAGGTTCAGTGAATCGTTCTTGTTTTTGGTATTCACCAGCTGCTGAATATATTTATTGGAGCTGTTAATCTCATCCACCAGCTTGGAAATGTTTACATTCCCCTGGCTGCTGGATGTTAAACATTTATTCAGTGCCTCCTGTAGCGAGGCTATGTTCGACCTTTCGGCTGCAATCTGCTCTTCAAGGCTTTTTACACGAACACCCGAAGCCAAAAGTTCCTTCTGGCTTGTTTGATATTTCCTGTCCAGGTCGCGGTTACTTTCCTGAAGCAGGTTATAATTGGTTTGCAACTGACTTTGACTGGTTTGCAGTGCAGCATATTTCTTATTGCTTACGCAACTTTGTGATAGCAGCGCTGCTACCAGCAATACCGTTATTGATCCTGTAATCTTCATGATCTTAATTTTTGTTGAATACTTGAAGATACAAAAAAGGTGCCGTAATATTTTCCGGAGCCCGGCATCTGTCATGATCCTGCCAAAATATCGCCTGACTGAAAAAATCGCCTTTAAACCTTCTTCGGAGGTAGATCAAAAGCTATCGCATCATGCTCGAAATGCCCGTTATGCGATCCGTCACAAAAAGGCTTATTCTTTGAAAGTCCGCAGCGACAAATGGAAAGCACAGTTCTGCCCTGTAGCCCGTAAACCCCGCCATTCCTGTCCACGATCTCAAAATCGCCTTCTATCTTTACTGATCCGTTACTATTGATGGTAAGTTTGGTCTTTGACATGATTATTTTATTTGAGGCAAAGTTACATTAATGGAATGATAGCGGAGATGGGTATAATTAAGAAAATTGATAAAAAGCCGGAGTGAAAAATTCTTTATTTAAGCTATCACTCAGAAATTTAAACAGTGATGTTGTTTAAAATTTAGTTTAAGCTTTTAGGGGCATAGTACAATATACCGGCCCGGTAAAGCAGATTGAAACTTTCCACAGTCTAGCAAAAAAGGATCAAGTTTACCTTGGAACCCTTTCTCAGAGATAATGAGCATATTTATTTGAAAATATCAACAGATAAAAATTCCGGGGACATCAGGCTGCTTTTACAAAAAGCAAGCAGATGGGGTCCCTCTAATTCTTCATATAACGCAGCAAGATCTTTTTCACTGCCGGTTTTTTGTATCAAAAAGGGGATCTTAACGGACTCTCACTGTCAAGTTTACGCCCATGCATGACGCACACAAAAAACCCCTCAGAAATAAATCTGAAGGGTTTTTGTCGATGACCTCCTTCGCTAAAGCTTCGGCGGTCGAGGTGGGAGATACTGGGTTCGAACCAGTGACCCCCTGCTTGTAAGGCAGGTGCTCTGAACCAGCTGAGCTAATCTCCCGCTTTGGGACTGCAAATATAGGGGTAGAGGGGCTTATTGCAAAATAATTTTAAAAATAGATGATAAGATCCTTTAAACTAGCTATTTGTGGACGATTAGCGAGCGTGAAAATCATTATGAAAGCATTGATTACTATTGATTAGTTGACAGAGTGTTAGTACACTGTTAGTACGAAATATGATAAAAATAGCCTCATGTTAGTACATTAGTACGCAGGATCCCCTAATAATCATGATGCAGAGATCCCTTTACATTTCTTTGGAAATTAACGTAAAAGGGATGTCTTAAATTTTCACAATGATGTACATAAGGATTTACAAGCTTTTCAAGCTCAGGTGCATTCACTTCTGCCGGAAGTCTGATCTCATAAGCACAGAATTAAGCAGATCCGGGGTAAGTGGTTTATTCAGAAAAAACTTTACATTCTTAAAAGTAAAGGCCTTTCTTTCTTCTTCCGGATCGATGGATGATGAAACCATAATTACATCAATATCAAATTTTTTTTTCTCCAATGCCTGTAGAAACTGCCAGCCGTTCATAACGGGCATATTAATATCCAGTAAGATCAGGTCGGGCAGGTTCGCCACCATTACATTAAGTGCCGACAAGGCCTCTGTAAACGATTTTACAGTGATACTGCTCCAATGAGTGGCTAGTATTTTCCGATGAATCATATTCACAATGGGGTCATCATCAATAAGCATAATATTATTTATTTTTTTTTCAGATAATTTTCTGACTTCCCGGTTGGTATCATTATCTTTTGTAATTAAATCATTTAAAGCGTAGATAATAGAGTCAAGAGACTCGGCCTGCTTGCTGATATCTTTCAGTAGCTTTTTTATAACACCGGGGTCATAATCCATGTCATTAGTTTCAGTAATACTCTGAGAAAGACTCAGAATATTACTGAGTGGGGCCCGTAATTTATGTGATGTTAAAAAAGCATATCTTGATAGGGCATTATGCTGCTGCCTCAGCAAAACCCTGTTCCTGAAATTATTTTTAATGCTGATCAGGATATAAGGAATGTTTTCGCCCAGACTGACAGGATTTAAGGTTAATTGTAAATTAAATGATTTACCATTAGGAAAGGTTAGTGTACGCTCAAAGACCAAGTGTTCAGATTTAAGACAGCAGGAAATGAGAGCAGG
>JBAZCD010000345.1:0-3928 GCA_041671205.1 Pedobacter sp. | reverse complement strand
GCACACACAGCACCTACCCAAAAGGCAGGGTTTCGAGTTCCAAAGACAGTTTTGTGGTTAATCAAACTTTAGTTTTTCAAATCAAATTTTGTGGTAAAAGTCCCGCCCTTCGGGTAGCTGCAAAACGTCAACCTGTCTAAAAACCCCTCCTTGTTTTCCACATAATTTAATAAGTATTGACTATTTAACTGAGCGCTTATGGGTATATTCAGCTATGAAATTCATCACTGGAAAGGACAGAAATCAGACCGAGTTTTTCTGCTTAGAACAGGCCATTGCCCAGGACAATGAAGTTAGACTAATCGACTTGTTTGTCGCTTCTGTAGCCTTCCCTTTTTTGTAAGCTTCCCCGAAAAGGGAAGGCTACAATGCCGGACAGCTCCTCCCAGCCAAACATTATTTAAAAAATTTCTACATTAGCCTCCATGATGTTAGTGAACCGCCTGCCAATTAACATCAGCGCAAAATGAATAAAAAGGGAATTAAACCACAGATCCTCAAAACAGAACAGAACCCCATCCTGATTTACATCATCAAATGGTTATGCCTGTCGATACTCATTGGTATACTCGCAGGATCTGCTTCAGCCTTCTTTCTGATTTCTTTAGACTGGGTCACAAACCTTCGTGAAAATAATCTCCTGATCATTGCATTTTTACCTCTCGGCGGTCTCCTGATTGGATTAGCTTATCATTATATAGGCGCAGATGTGGTCAAAGGCAACAATCAGCTGCTGGAAGAATTCCATAGTCCGAAAGAGGTGATTCCTCTTAAAATGGCGCCAATGGTTTTGTTCGGAACATTGATCACACATCTGTTCGGCGGTTCAGCCGGACGTGAAGGAACTGCTGTTCAGATGGGAACTGCCATTTCCGATCAGTTCAGCCATCTATTCAAATTAAAAACTGAAGACCGGCAAATCCTGATCATCATTGGGATCAGCGCAGGTTTTGCATCCGTTTTCGGCACTCCGCTTAGCGGAACTGTTTTTGCCATGGAGGTCCTGATCCTGAGCAAGATGCGATATGACGCTATTTTACCGGGCTTAGCTGCCGCCCTGATCGCTGATTATACCTGTACTGCATGGAATGTTAGCCATACCCAATACCGCATTCCCAATGTTCCGGCAATAAATGCTGAAAACTTCCTGTGGGCTGTAATGGCAGGAATTATTTTCGGACTTGCGGCCATGATTTTTTCAAGATCCACCCATTTTTGGTCCGGCCTGTTCAGATCAAAGATCAGGTATGCTCCGCTAAGGCCTTTTGCTGGCGGAATATTTATTGCCGCAGCAGTTTGGTTAACAGGAAGTACCAAATACATCGGTTTGGGAATACCTGTTATAGAAAGCGCCTTCAGTTCGGATCTGAATTCCTATGATTTTCTGCTCAAGATCCTGTTCACCACATTCACCATAGGTGCAGGCTTTAAAGGAGGGGAAGTTACCCCCCTATTCTTTATCGGGGCAACACTGGGTAATGCACTGGTGTGGTTTGTTCCATTGCCTGTCGCCCTTCTGGCAGGAATGGGCTTCGCAGCTATTTTTTCAGGGGCGAGCAATACTCCGCTCGCCTCTACCCTGCTTGGAATTGAATTGTTCGGGACTGAAAGTGCTCTTTTCATCGGAATTGCCTGTTTCATTTCTTACCTGTTTTCAGGAAATACAGGAATCTATAGCTCACAGATTAAAGGTGGATTTAAATATCTGATTTACAAGCAGTTCGGATCAAAGAAATCCGGAAATTAATTATTCCGAACCTGGGAATATATTTTACGTACATACATGCAGTGAGTTTATTTATTGAAAAACAAAAAATTTCTTTAATTTCCCAAAACATTTACCAGATGTTAACCATGAAAAATCTGCACCTGGATTCATACTCCCAGTATAAATTCGAGCATTTTTTCGAATTATCCCCTGATTTACTTTGCATTGCAGGGTTTGACGGATATTGGAAACGAATTAATCCATCGGTTTCCCGTACGTTAGGGTATACGGATGAGGAACTCACTTCAAAACCGATCACAACTTTTGTGCATCCTGATGACATACTTATAACGATTCGGTCTCGTGAAAATCTGACAGAAAACAATCCTTTGCTGAACTTTGAAAACCGTTATCTCACAAAGGATGGACGAATCGTTTGGTTTTCCTGGACTTCAATGCCTGTGGTAAAAGATAAACTGATCTATGCCATAGCTAAAAATATCACACAAAAAAAGAAACAGGAAGAAGAAAGAAATGAGCTTCTGGCAAATCTTACAAAAAGCCATCAGGATCTGAAGCAATTGAGTTATACAACTTCTCATGATCTCAGATCACCTATCAATAATTTACTTGCCTTAGTAAGTCTGCTTGATGATACACGGATCGATGATCCTGAAATTCTTCAGTATCTGACATTCCTGAAATCATCAGCCGAGAATTTAAGTACGATTCTTAACAATTCTGTGGATGTGCTGACTCAAAAAGATATGCTGAACATTCAGATTGAAGAATTGAACCTGAACCAGCACCTGAATTCAGTATTGGGTTCTATTCAATCTCTGCTACAGATCTCGAATGCTAATATAGAGGGCGATTTCTCTGAACTTGAAACAATACAATTTAATAAAAACTATCTGGAAAGCATATTGCTAAACCTGATCACAAACTCCATTAAATATGCACGTCCGGGCGTTCAGCCCGTAGTTAAGATTTATTCCACAAGAACTAAGGGAAAAGGACAGCTGATAATTTCTGACAATGGAATGGGTTTCGACATGGAAAATGTGAGGGAAAAGATCTTCGGGCTGCATCAAAAATTCCATGACCATCCAGACAGTAAGGGAGTAGGGCTTTACCTGGTTTATAACCACATAACAAGTCTTGGAGGCAGTATATCTCTGGAAAGCAAACCTGATCAGGGTGCAAAGTTCACCATTACCTTCAAAGATTAAACCTATCCGGAACTTTTCTTCAATGTTTCATTAAACTTTACCGGTCTGATCATTTGGATTTATCCTCAGATCCGGGTATATTTAAACACACAATTTTAGCAGGACAGAATAAACTCTCAGTCCATCTTTTCTGCTCTGCAGTGCATTCTCACAAGCTAAGATTAAGGAAATTAACCGTACTGATCCTGGGGTTCAATCACCCCTTTCTGATCTGTACATCTATACGCAACTAAATGAAACAGAATGAATTTACCCCGAAATTTCTCTCTCTACTTCGTTCGGGTCTTAGCAAGCAGCAAATCAGTAAAGATATTTTAGCCGGAATAATTGTTGGAATTGTTGCCTTACCGCTTGCAATTGCTTTTGCAATTGCCTCGGGAGTATCGCCTGAAAAAGGAATTATTACAGCTATAATTGGCGGAATCATCATTTCTGCATTAGGCGGAAGCCGTGTGCAGATTGGAGGACCAACAGGTGCATTCATTGTAATTGTCTATGCCATTGTTCAGGACCATGGAGTTAGTGGATTGACTATAGCAACCTTTATGGCTGGTTTTCTGATTATCGGTATGGGTTTTGCCAAGCTTGGCAATTATTTAAAATTTATACCCTACCCGCTCATCGTAGGCTTTACCAGTGGGATTGCCCTGATTATCTTTTCATCACAAATCAAGGATTTTCTGGGTCTGCCTATTCAGTCCTTACCTGCAGATTTCGTAGATAAATGGATCATTTACAGTGGCTATCTGACCCAGGTCAACTGGATAGCCCTTGCCATTGCATCGGGCACGGTGATCACTTCGCTGAATTTTCACCGGATCAGTACCAGGATACCGGGATCCATCGTTGTCATTATTATGAGTACCGGACTGGTATACTTCTTCAATCTGCCAGTAGAAACGATTGAAAGTAAATTCGGTGAGATACCCAATAAAATCTCAATACCTTCGATACCTGATATCGATTTCGCAACGATCAAGCTTCTCAT
>JBAZCD010000344.1:0-3932 GCA_041671205.1 Pedobacter sp. | reverse complement strand
CCGGCAAAGATGAAACACTCCATTGTGATATCAGTGAAGGCCATTATTCATCGGCAGTGCCCTTTTTAGCTAATATCTCATATCGCCTAGGACGCGAATTGAAGTTTATGGGTGATTATGAAAAATTTGCAAATGACCCGGAGGCTGATATCATGTTAAGCCGCAGATACCGCAGTCCGTATGTGGTTCCATCAGAAGTTTAATTCATGAATGATTTCTAAAGATTATTTAACCTGTTAAAAAAAAATGTAAAAGATGAAATTAACTTCGATACTGGTATTATCTGTCATTCTGGCAACAACCTGTGAGTCTATCGCTCAAAAGCAAGTTCCGAACAGTCAAAAATCAACAATCAAATTTGTTAAACATGAAGCTGATAAAAAGGTTGATGTAATGATTGACGGAAAGTTCTTTACCTCTTATTGGTGGCCGGATACTGTTTATAAGCCGATACTTTATCCTTTGCTTACTGCTTCAGGAACTCCTGTTACGCGCGGATTTCCAATAAAACCACGTGAAGGTGAACGGCGTGACCATATTCATCAGGTGGGTAACTGGTTAAACTATGGTAACGTAAATGGCCTTGATTTCTGGGGTAATGGTTCAGAAGGAAAAAGGAATGTGAATGGCGGACAAATAAAGCATACCGGTATCGGGAAGTTATCAGGTGGAATTGGGGAGGGCGTAATGATTACAACTGCAGACTGGATTGCTCCTGATGGTAAAAGACTTATTGCAGAAAGGACTGAATTTCATTTTATAGCAAAAGGTTCAACCCGTATTATTGACCGGATCACTACCCTGACTTCCGGTAGCGAAGCTGTAACAATGAAAGATACCAAAGAAGGGAGCTTTGGAATTCGTGTAGCGCGACAGCTTGAACTGCCCTCAAAACAGGATGTTATCCTCACTGATGCCAAGGGCCACCCTACCACTGTGAAAAAAATGTCAAATGAAGGTGTAACCGGAAATTATAGGAGCAGTGAAGGAATTACTGGAGAGGCAATCTGGGGGAAACGTGCAAAATGGATGGATCTGTATGGAAATATCGGCAATGAAAAAATTTCCCTGGTTATTTGCGATCATCCTAAAAACCTCAGCTATCCAACCTACTGGCATGCACGGGGATATGGATTATTTGCAGCAAATCCTTTTGGTGTGAAGGATTTTACCGAAGGGAAACAGGAGTTGAATTATGTCATTCCCGCGGGTAAATCACTGACCTTAAGGTACCGGATTGTAATTAGCTCGGGCTCTCATTTAACCGATGCTGAGATTAATGCTTTCGCTGATAATTTTGCCTCTAAATATTAAATCAGAACTTCTTCAATGGAAAATAAACGAAGGGATTTTTTAAAATTTACCGGTCTTGCCGGACTAACTTTAGCCAGCGACAGGGTACTCGGCGGACTAGCCTCAGAATCTGATGTTTATAAAAAACTGAATCAAAAATCGTCCGTTAGCCAGACTGATTTGCAGAAGCAATTTCGAATAAATGATCAGATTAAAGCGAATTTCGAAATGGCAAAAAATATTCTGAAACCTACTCAAAAGCAGCTTGAACATGGCCTGGAACTGCATAAAAACTCTTTGGTGATTGACTCTTATGGCTTTATGCCCCGGGCTGCATATGATGGTGCCCTGGTTAACTCTGCTATAAACTCAAAGGCATCCTCTTTGGAAATTCAGGATATGCAGGAAGATATGTCTATGACCCGTTTTGTTCTCGATAAAAAAGAAAGGGAGGAATTTGAAAATGCCTGGGAAGCTTCAGGGGTAACTTGCGTTATTCAGAATGCCGGTGAAGAAGGCAATGAAGTAAAACGATTGCTCAAACGTTTGGCTCATTTTACCTATACCACTGATATGATGAGCGACTTTGTACGGAAGGCTGTGACGCCGGATGATATTATCCGGGCCAAAAAGGAAAATCGTCATGCTCTTTACTTCTCCGGTAATGGAGTTCCTCTGCCTCAGGACTGGATTTCTGTAGAAGATGAATTAAGATATATCAGTATATTCTTCCAGCTGGGAATCAGAATGATGCATCTTACCTATAACCGCAGGAATGTGATTGGCGACGGTTGTGCAGAAAAGGCAAATGGCGGACTAAGTGATTTTGGCAGGGCAGTAGTAAAGGAGATGAATCGTGTTGGAGTGATAGTGGATATTGCTCATTCAGGATGGCAGACAAGTTTGGAAGCTGCCCAGCTTTCAGAACGGCCCATGGTAGCAAGTCACAGTACTATAGCATCCGTTAATAAACATATTCGTTCAAAACCGGATAACGTTATCCGTGCAATAGCAGATACAGGCGGATATGTTGGGATTTGCTGTATTCCAAGATTCCTTGGAGGAACAGGGGATATTTCTGCTATGATGAAACATATCGATTACGTGGTTAAAAAATTTGGCAGTGAGCATGTTGCTATTGGAACAGATATTTCATATACCTCTCAATATGCTGCAGAGGAAAATAAAAAAATCTCTTCTCCCCGACCGGGCAGGACTCGCTGGGAGGCTCTTTGGCCTGATGACGATTACAGGGAAACGCCGGAAATGGTTCGGAGTATGTCCTGGACTAACTGGCCTCTGTTTACAGTAGGAATGGTTCAAATGGGATATTCGGATGAAGTTATTCAGCAAATTCTGAGCGGAAATAGCATAAGGGTAGCAAGAGCGGCACTTTCCTGAGGATTTAAGAATGTAAGGGGAATATATGAAAAACTGGAATTTTGGAATAATTGGAACCGGAATGATTGCTGATTTTCATGCAAAAGCAATTCAAGGTATAGAGAATGCTACACTGGCAGGTGTTTGTGGCTCTGATCCGATTAAGGCGGGTAAATTTGCAGAGAAATATAAAACAAAAGCATTTATTAATTATCAGGAAATGCTCCGTTCAGGAGATATTGATATTGTAACAATTGCAACCCCCAGCGGGAATCATATGGAGCCTGCAATAGAGGCTGCACGTTGTGGTAAACATGTGCTATGTGAGAAGCCTCTCGAGATTTCCCTTGAACGTATTGAGAAAATGATTGAGGCCCATGAAAAAGCCGGGACCTCTTTAGGAGGAATATTCAATTATCGTTTTAATGATCCTGTTGCAATTCTAAAGAATGCAATTGATCAGGGTCGTTTTGGGGATATCAGTTACGCATCTGTACATGTACCCTGGTGGAGAAGTGATGAATATTACAGTAATAACTGGCGTGGAACCTGGAAACTTGATGGTGGAGGGGCTTTAATGAACCAGTCTGTTCATATGATAGATCTCCTTCAATACCTGATGGGCCCTATTGATTCTTTAAGTGGCTTTATAGCAACAAGAGGGCATAATATAGAGGTTGAGGATACTGCAACAGCAATTGTAAAATTCAGAAACAAGGCTTTAGGTGGAATTTATGGTTCCACAGCGTCTTTTCCGGGGCAGTTTCGCCGTATTGAAATTACCGGAACTCATGGAACTGTAATCATAGTAGAAAATACCTTTACTGTTTGGCAGTTTGCAGATCAGACTGAAGCTGATTCGAAAATTTTGAGCAGGTTTAAAGAAATTACCGGAGGAGGCGGAGTCTCTGATCCATCAGCGATCTCGTATTTACCGCATCAAAAAAATATTTCAGCATTTATAGAATCTATTGATTCGGGAACCCCTTTTGAGATCGACGGAAATGAAGCCCGGAAAGCCGTTGAAGTTGTTTTAGCAATTTATACATCTGCCAAAGAAGGAAAGCAAGTTCATTTTAAACGCGACTAGTGTCATGTCATAAATACTTTGACGAACACATCGGAATGTTGAGGAGGCTAAAATAATGGTAGTTTACTTGTAACGATACCAGGGTAAAACTATCGAAACTCTATTCGTCAATAAATGTGTGAGATGACACTGGATTATGGGTAATTGAATTGATTGAAGAAAAAGTAAT
>JBAZCD010000343.1:0-3936 GCA_041671205.1 Pedobacter sp. | reverse complement strand
CGATGCGGAGCGTGCACAAATCGGAATTTTTCCGGGAAGCATCAGAATATCTGTCGGTTTGGAAGATATCGATGATATTCTTGAAGATCTGATACAGGCACTGGATAATTCGAAATAATAAAAATTAATACAATGAACAGTTCAGAAAAAATACTTCAGGAGATCAAAGGATTAGGGATTGAACAATCATTTGAATATCTGGTGAAACAATTCCCAGGAGAAGTGATTTTTTCAACGAGTTTTGGATGGGAGGATCAGGTTATTTCTCATATCATATTTAAAAACGATCTCCCGATTAAGGTATTTACACTGGAAACCGGAAGATTATTTACCGAAACCTATTATGTCTGGAACCGGACACTTGAGATGTACGGGAAACCCATTCATGCCTATTATCCCGATACAGCGGCAGTAGAGGCAATGGTGAGTAAAAAAGGGCCAAGCAGTTTCTATGAATCCGTAGAGAACCGCAAGGAATGCTGCGGGATCAGGAAGGTTGAACCCCTGAAACGTGCCCTTGCCGGAAATTCTTGCTGGATCACCGGCATACGTGCCGAACAATCCTTAAACAGAGAACATATGGATTCCGTGGAATGGGATGATGCCAATAAGATCATTAAATTTCATCCTATTTTCGACTGGACCCTTGAACAGGTTAAATCCTATATCCGTGAGAATAATATACCCTACAACCCATTGCATGATAAAGGCTTTCCAAGTATTGGATGTGCGCCATGTACCAGAGCAGTAAAGGAGGGGGAAGATTTCAGAGCAGGACGCTGGTGGTGGGAAGATCAGGACAAAAAAGAATGCGGCTTGCATTCTTCGTGACCAATGAAGGACAAATTTTACGCAGAACAATGCGATTTTATAATTTAATATGACTAAACAGGACACTACTTATTTAGACCAGCTGGAAGCCGAAGCAATTTATATATTGCGTGAGGTTGCCGGTCAGTTTGAAAAACCCGCTTTATTATTTTCAGGTGGAAAAGATTCAATAACTCTGGTAAGGCTTGCAGAGAAAGCATTCCGGCCGGGGAAGTTCCCCTTTCCGCTGGTGCATATTGATACCGGACATAATTTTCCGGAAACCATTACTTTTCGTGATCAGATGATTGCCAGAATCGGCGAGAAACTGATTGTTGGTCATGTTCAGGATTCAATAGATCAGGGGAAAGTAATTGAGCAGACCGGGAAAAATGCAAGCAGAAATGCACTGCAGACCGTTACCTTGCTGGATACCATAGCAGAGAATAAATTTGATGCCTGTATTGGCGGTGCCCGCAGAGATGAGGAGAAAGCCCGTGCAAAGGAAAGAATATTTTCAGTTCGCGATGAATTCGGACAATGGGATCCAAAGCGTCAGCGTCCTGAACTTTGGAATATTTATAATGGCAGGATCCACAAAGGAGAGAATGTCAGAGTATTCCCTATCAGTAACTGGACCGAGCTGGATGTCTGGAATTATATCCGCAGGGAAGAAATTGATCTGCCATCGATCTATTTTGCGCATGAGCGGGATGTAATTACCCGTAACGGTCAGTTAATGGCTGCTGCTGAATGCCTGAATATGGATCAGGACGATCGTATTGAACGTAAGAATGTTCGTTTCAGAACTGTTGGAGATATGACCTGTACTGCCGCTGTTGAGTCGGATGCAGATCAGATCGATGATATTATTGAAGAGATCAAGTTTTCAAAAATTAGTGAAAGAGGCGCCAGAATGGATGATAAAGTATCCGAGGCTGCCATGGAAGACCGTAAGAAGGGGGGATATTTTTAATATGGATTTACTAAAATTTTTTACAGCAGGAAGTGTTGACGACGGAAAGAGTACTTTGATAGGCCGTCTTCTATACGATAGTGAGTCTATACTTGCCGATCAGCTTGAGGCATTGCAGCAATCAAACCGTAAAAATGATGATGGTACGATTGATCTGGCTATTTTAACCGATGGCTTAAAAGCAGAACGCGAACAGGGGATAACCATTGATGTGGCCTATAAATATTTCCAGACAGACAGAAGGAAGTTTATTATTGCGGATACCCCGGGGCATATTCAGTATACCCGTAATATGGTTACAGGGGCTTCGAACTCTGATCTGGCCATTATACTGGTTGATGCCCGTAATGGAGTTGTGGAACAAACGGTCAGGCATTCATTCCTGGTTTCCCTTCTGGAGCTCAAACATGTGGTTGTCTGCATCAATAAAATGGACATGGTTGATTATAGTGAGGATGTTTACCATACCATCAGGGAGGCCTATTCAGCTATTGCAGCAAAACTTAACTTAAAGGAGGTTACCTATATTCCGGTAAGTGCCCTTAAAGGAGATAATATTGTCAATAAATCAGAAAGGATTTCCTGGTATACCGGAAAAAGCCTTCTGGACCATCTGGAAACGATTGAGGTTAATGAAGCAGAATTGTCACTTCAGGCAAGGATGCCGGTTCAATGGGTGATCAGGCCGCAAACTGATGAACTTCATGATTACCGCGGATATGCTGGTCGTGTACTGAGCGGAAGTTTTCATGTGGGGGATCAGATCACCGTTTTACCTTCAGGTATTCGTTCAAAGATCAGTAAGATCGAAACCAATTTAAAAGAGCAGAATGAAGCACAGTCAGGAATGTCTGTGACACTTCATCTTAAAGATAATATTGATATCGGCCGCGGAGATATTCTGGTCAACACATCTCATGAACCCCTTGTTTCACAGGAGATAGAAGCAGATCTGTGCTGGATGGATACACGTCCGCTGGATTCTTCAATCATGTACCTGATTCAGCATAACAGTAAGGTTACTAAATGTAAAATCCGTGAGATCCTTCATAAGGTTAATATTAATACGCTCGAAAAGATAGAAACGGATGCTTTTCAGTTAAATGATATCGGCCGCATCGTATTGAAGACTGCTGAGCCTTTGGCTTTTGACCTTTACCAGGAAAATAAACTGAATGGTGGTGCAATTTTGATTGATCCGCGTACAAACCTGACTGTGGGAGCTTTGATGTTCCGTGCTAATGCAGGATATTAATTCCCGATTGCTTATTGAATAAAACCCTGAAAGGGTGGCATGCTGTTAACTATTTGACAGGAATAATGCCAGCCTTTCAGGCTTAGGGTCTTTATAAGGCCTTAAATTATCCCGGGGGAAATAAATTCCCGTTTTCAATCCGGCAGGGATGATATAATTATTGTTCGGAAATTACTTTGGAAAACCACTCAGGGTATGACCTTATCCTGTTTCTTCGCCGAGCCTCCCAATTGGATATCAATATCAATTTCCGTACCTTCGTGTAAATTTTTAAGCCGTGAAAGTAGAATTAAAAAGAGTAAATGACGCAGTTCATTTTGAAGCATCAGCTCCATCCTCAACAGTAAAGGTTCATATAGATGGTTCTCCTGATATCGGTGGATTAGGCCTTGGTGTAAGGCCAATGGAAATGGTGCTCATGGCATTGGCTTCCTGCAGTTCACTTGATCTGGTAACGATACTTAAAAAGCAAAAGCAAACGATCGACGACTTTTCCGTCAGCGTAGAAGCAGAACGCAGAGAGCAGATTCCTAATATTTTTACAAAGATCCATCTGCTGTTTACCCTGAAAGGTAATATTGATCCTGCCAAGGCTGAACGGGCTGCAGAGCTTGCGGTGAAAAAATACTGCTCGGTTCATGATATGCTGGTTGCCGGCGGTATAGAAATTACCTATTCTCTGGAAATCCTTAGCTAGTGCAGCAATAGCAAATTGATGCATGCCCGAATGTCCTGAACACAGCGCCGCCATCCTGAACAGTTCCCGTTATCCTGAACAGTTCCCGTCATCCTGAACAGTTCCCGTCATCCTGAACGCAGTGAAGGATCTCATCAAATTAGTACCAGGTAACCCATGCAATACAGATCTCGCTTATTGCTGAACGATCCGCTACCA
>JBAZCD010000342.1:0-3946 GCA_041671205.1 Pedobacter sp. | reverse complement strand
TATTGAGTACAGGAAAGTAAATCAATCCGTAATTATTTACAATAAAACCTCAGCTTACTGCTGAGGTTTTTTAATTTTGCATCATGCCAGAAATTTCAAGCAAAGGCCGGCAGATGCCCGCCTCACCCATTCGTAAACTGACTCCGTTTGCTGACCAGGCAAAACGTGAAGGGAAAAAAGTTTACCACCTGAATATTGGTCAGCCCGACATTGATACGCCCGAAGGGATGCTCGATGCAATAAAGAATATAGATTTCAAGGTCTGGGCATATACCCCATCCGAAGGAACACTTGCCTACCGTACCAAATTGACCGAATATTATAATAAACTGGGTTATGATATCAATCCGGGGCAGATACTGGTTACACTGGGTGGTTCTGAAGCAATTACTATCGCCATGCAGGCCTGCGTGAATGAAGGAGATGAGATCATTATTCCTGAACCTTTTTATGCCAATTACAATGGATTTGCCTGCATGAGCAATGTGGTGGTAAAGCCAATCCTTTCACATATTGAAAACGGATTTGCATTGCCTGCAATCAGTGAATTCGAAAAACTGATCAGTCCAAAGACCAAGGCAATCATCATCTGCAATCCTAATAACCCTACCGGCTACCTGTACTCAAAAGCAGAACTGGAAGCTTTAAGAGAACTGTGCTTAAAATACAATCTGTTCCTGTTCTCTGATGAGGCCTATCGTGAATTTTGCTATGATGGTAAGGAATTTATTTCTCCAATGCATCTGGAAGGAATTGAAGAGCATGTGATCGTTCTGGATACAGTTTCCAAACGATACAGTGCATGTGGTGCCCGTCTGGGATGCCTGATTACGAAAAACAAGGAGGTAATTGCCGCTGGATTGAAATTCGCACAGGCGCGACTGAGTCCGGGTATGGTCGAGCAGATTGCAGCAACTGCTGCAGTTGATACACCTGACAGCTATTTTGAACAAGTAAATAAGGAATATACCCTTCGAAGGAATACATTGGTTAGCCGGTTGAATAAGATAGACGGCGTATTCTGTCCGAACCCGGGTGGTGCGTTTTATGTAGTTGCGAAATTCCCGATCGACAATGCCGATAAATTTTGCCAATGGATACTGGAAGAGTTTGCATATGAAAATTCGACAGTAATGATGGCACCTGCGACTGGATTTTACAGCACTGCAGGTGCAGGAAACAATGAAGTACGTTTGGCATACGTTTTGAACAAGGAGGATCTGGAAGCCGCAATGACCTGCCTTGAGAAGGCGTTAAAAGTGTATCCGGGACGGGTATAGTGGCTTTTGCAGGGATGCTATTGTAATATTTCGTATCTTTGTATCATATCATTTCATCAAAAATTCTGGGGCCGACCGGAATTGACAGGATGGAGGCAGGTATGTAAGCATGCAGCGCATTGTGAGTAGTAGCGCTTAAATCTGAACTTTCAAACCACAATTGGCGAAAATAACTACGCCTTAGCTGCTTAATTTAGAATTAAGTAAGCTTTTGTTCCGTCAGATTCTGTTCTGTAGTCTGACATCAGGAGCATCGAACAACAGGACTGGCCAGGGTTTAATGGTGTGATAATCCGGTAAGACAAGACATCTACGGAAGACGGTACAGGTGAGCGGTTGACCTTCCCCTTCCCGACAATTAAACAACAGCTAAGCATGTAGAAAGCGTAACATGTCCCATGTTTGGACGAGGGTTCGAATCCCTCCGGCTCCACCTTCGGTCGCCGAAGCAACCTTCGGCGGACACAGTCCACCGCAGGGTTGCGAAGGAGACCACCCAATTAAAACCAAGCCCACAAGGTTTGGTTTTTTTATGTACTAATTTTCAGGAGGGATGAGAAGCCGGGGAGGGTTCGGCATTTCTCTTGAACAGGTTTCTATTAAGCTTCCACACACGTAAAAACCGCTCCACTTCCATATTCATCTAAAAAAACCAATCTCTATTTGAAAAAAAAATCTTAAAATTTTGCGTAACCAAATGGTATCCTATATATTTGTAACCACATGGTTTCAAATATATGGACTTAAGAAGAGATGTATATCAGGCAATAGCTGACCCTACCAGAAGGGAAATTATTGATTTACTCAGCAATCGTTCTATGAATCTCAATGCCGTGGCCGGACATTTCGACATTAGTCGCCCGGCAATTTCCAAACATATCAAGATTCTGACTGAGTGCGGATTGATCAGGGTGAAGCAGGCGGGCAGGGAACGCCATTGCAGTGCAGATACCCGAAAACTGAAAGAAATAGATAATTGGCTAAGTCAATACAGGAAATTCTGGAACGCTAAATTGGATGCCCTTGGTGATTTCCTGGAGCGCCCTGATGTTCCCTGACTTATTTAATGTAAATCATCTTAAATAAATTAAATATGGAAACTAAACCACTCGTTGTAGAACGTATTTACAAAGCCCCGATTCAAAAAGTATGGTCAGCAATAACTGACAAAAACCAGATGAAAGAATGGTATTTCGATCTTGAAATGTTCAGGGCGGAAAAGGGATTCAAATTTCAGTTTACCGGAGGAGATGAAAATGTTCAGTACTTACATGAATGTGAAATATTGGTATGCGATCCTCCAAGTAAGCTAAGCTACTCCTGGACTTACCCGGAATATAGAGGATATTCGGTGCTTACCTGGGAGCTATTTGAAGTAGATGAACGTAAAACCCGGCTAAGGCTCACGCATGAAGGACTGGAGAGTTTTCCTCAGGATAATCCAAACTTTAGAATTGATAGTTTTACAGGAGGCTGGAACTACTTCATTAATGAAGCACTTCCTGAGTTCGTTGAAACAGAAACGATCAGAAAATCAGCTACAATTAATGCTTTACCCGTGGTAATCTGGGATATTCTGCTCAATCCTGACAATCAGTGGGGAATTGCATTTGGCGACGGAGCATTGGTTAAGACCGACTGGAAAAAGGGTTCTGAAGTAGTATGGATCGATTTGGATGGCAATATTGGGGCATTCGGACTTGTGAAAGAACATCGTCCAATGGAATATCTGCAGGTTGATATGTATGATGATGCTGAACCGGCTCCCGGGGCTCAGACAGGAGAATACACAAAGAAGTATAAACTTACAAAGAACGAAAACGGAGATTGCATACTGACTATTGAATCTGGTCCAATTGCCATAAAACACATTAAAGAATACAGTGCAATGTGGGATGAAGCCTTGAAAATTATTAAAGACTTATCAGAAAACAGATAAGAAAATAAGTATAGTTCAGTTGCATGCATTTTTTAAAGGCTCAACCAATTAATTTTCTAAATAATAAAATATCCAGTCAGAACTAAGGGGATAAAACCAGGATAAATTGTACTCTTCCCATTTTTGTAATCCGCTTCACAAACCTGGAACATAGAAATAATAATTTATTGGAAACTGTTAGCATAGACAAAATCTATATTAATATAAACATAATCGATAAGATTTATAATACATATTAATGTAGCTTTGAACAGGCGGATTAAACCGCAATAAACCTATACTTTCAATATAATTATTTTATATAATCTACAAAATCTTCAATAAAATGGAAAATAACACATCCCAGGGCAAGTGCCCGTTTGGCCATGGTTCTTTAAAACCAAGTGCAGGTGGAGGCACAAGCAACCGTGACTGGTGGCCAAATCAGTTAAAACTGAACATCCTCCGTCAAAATTCTTCGCTTTCCAACCCAATGGGCGATAAATTCAACTATGCCGAAGAGTTCAAAAGTCTGGATCTGGATGCTGTAAAAAAGGACATTTTCGATTTAATGGCTAACTCACAGGACTGGTGGCCGGCAGATTATGGTCACTATGGTCCATTCTTCATTCGTATGGCATGGCATAGTGCCGGAACTTACCGGATCCAGGATGGTCGTGGTGGTGCAGGCTCTGGTACCCAGCGCTTTGCCCCCCTGAACAGCTGGCCTGATAATGTGAGCCTCGAC
>JBAZCD010000341.1:3322-3946 GCA_041671205.1 Pedobacter sp. | reverse complement strand
AGGAGTAGGAACACATATCCTGAAATATGTCTTTACGGCATCTAACGGTTGTGCAGATTCACTAACCAGTACCATTACTGTGATGCCAACTCCTTTTGTAAATGCCGGCAGGGATACGCTGATCCTTGAAGGCGGTGAAACTAAACTGAATGCAAAAGCAACAGGCAGTAATCTGATTTATAAATGGACACCTTTACAGGGATTAAGCAGGGACGATATTGCTGACCCGGTTGCCAGCCCCGTAGATGATGTGACTTATACGCTGACGGTAACTTCCGACCAGGGTTGTGTATCGATGGATAATGTCTTTATAAAGGTTTTGAAACAGCCTGAAGTCCCGAATGCTTTTACTCCCAATAATGACGGGATGAACGATCTCTGGAATATCAAATACCTGGAAAGTTATGTGAATGCCACAGTTCAGGTGTTTAACAGGTATGGGGAAATTGTATATAAAAGCAAGGGTTATACAACACCATGGAACGGGCAGTTTAATGGAACCGAACTGCCCACCGGAACCTATTATTATATTATTGATCCGCGAACCAGGGGGCGTAAACCTGTTTCAGGAGCGGTGACGATTCTGAGGTAAGGTATGGGTTTTGGCGATAGACTTCCATAATA
>JBAZCD010000341.1:0-3312 GCA_041671205.1 Pedobacter sp. | reverse complement strand
AGATCTAATGCTTAAGGTAAGCATTAGAAATTGGACCCTATTATTTGTCAATCTGTTTGTCACTGTTGTCCGGTTAAAATAATTCACCGATCAAAAAATGGATTGGCTATTTTGCTATATCCTGAATTATTAAATTTACACATATAATGGGAACACCTAAATATAAATCCGGGAATCAGTTATCCTCTAAATCTGTTTTGATCTGGAGAATTATCCAAAGCGTTTTATGGCTTATTGGAGCAGTTATTCTTTTCTTTTTAATATTTTATCCGCTTATTGGAATCAAACTGTTCTGGAATATACTGATCCCGATTACTCCTGCACTTTTAGTGGTGGCAACTGGAATTTGGCGAAACATTTGCCCCCTGGCCACTATTAGTTTATTTCCAAAACGTATGATAAACCGGAAAAGGCGGAAACTATCAATAAGCGCCCAGGGAAAATTGAATTTGATTGGCATACTGGCTTTATATTTAATTGTTCCGTTGCGTCATGCTCTATTTAATACAAGTGGTCTCTCAACAGCCATCCTGCTTATTTCTGTAAGTATATTTGCAGTGATTACAGGATCAATTTTTGAATGGAAGAGTGCCTGGTGCTCAGGATTATGCCCTATCCATCCGGTAGAGAAATTGTATGGAACGAAGGTGCTGTTATCTGTTCCTAATGCCCATTGTCATCAATGTATGAACTGTGTTGTTCCCTGTCCGGATTCGACACCGGGTATCCATCCCAACTCGGCCAAAAAAACTATATATCATAAAATAGGAGGATTCCTGATTGTTGGTGGGTTTCCTGGTTTGGTATGGGGATGGTTTCATGTGCCTGATCATAACAGTTTAACCAGTTTTACACAGCTTTCAGAGATTTACAAATTACCCCTCGCAGGTAGTTTAGCTACTATGGTATTGTATTGGCTTTTATCTCAAGTTTTTGATAAAAAGCAGGAAACAAAATTAGTTGGCATTTTTGCTGCCACAGCTGTTGCCTGTTATTATTGGTATAGACTGCCTGTGTTATTTGGTTTCGGTGCCTTTAAAAATGATGGTATGTTGCTGGACTTAAGTCTTATGATACCCGCCTGGACAATGAATATCATTGTAGTGATTACCAGTATTTTCTTTTTTTGGTGGATCATTTTTCGTAAACAGGAGAAGAAAAGCTGGTTAATACGGCCTCAATATGCTCCAGAGGTCAAAAGGCAATTGTAAGAAATGCTGTAACAATAAAATTAGATTAACACTATTCAATTTCATTCTTTTTTTTCAAAAGTTTGCCTGAAGCGTTTCCATCGTTACATGAAGATTTCGATTCTGGAGAGGTGAAGAAACTGATGGATGGTATCGGGGTTCGGATAAAGGAAACCTGCACTTTGGGTAATATTTGGCCCCCCTTACCAGAATCTATTGAAAACAACAATATTTTATCCCTTTTTCCTGTATACTGCCCTAATAAATAATGATAAATGTGACTATGATCATAGTTCCTAAACCTTGAAATCGTTTTTTTTGTCTCAGATTTTTTTATGTTCTATTAAATGAAAAGACCCCGAATTTTAGCACCGGCAGGCTCTTTTGAGTGCTTATACGCTGCCATTCAAGCCGACGCTGATGCTGTTTATTTTGGTGTGGAACAGTTGAATATGAGAGCAAAATCGGTAAATGGCTTTCAAACAGAACATATTGCAGAAATCAGTCGGATATGCAAAGAGAATAATATTAAAAGTTATCTGACGCTTAATACGATAATTTATAATCACGACATAAGATTTGCTCATCAAATAATAAAAGAAGCCAGAAAAAATGGAATTGATGCAGTAATTGCCTCAGATTATGCTATAATACAACTTTGTCGGAAGGAAAATATCCCGGTTCACATCTCCACCCAGGCAAATATTACCAATATTGAATCGGTAGTTTTTCATTCACAATTTGCCGATTTGATTGTCCTGTCAAGAGAGCTTACCTTAAAGCAGATTGCAGATATCACAAAAGAAATTGAAAGAAAGGATATTACTGGTCCCTCAGGGAAAAGGCTGGAAATTGAAGTTTTTGTTCATGGAGCGCTTTGTATGGCAGTGTCGGGAAAATGTTATATCAGCTTGCATGCCCAGAATGCTTCTGCAAACAGGGGAGCATGTGCCCAAAACTGCCGGAGGCCTTATAAAGTGATTGATACTGAAAATAATCAGGAACTTCTTGTAGATAACGAATTCATTATGTCAGCTAAAGATCTTTGTACTATAGATATTCTTGATCAAATTGTAAAGTCGGAGGTTAGCGTGCTGAAGATTGAAGGAAGATCAAAATCTGCCGACTACGTCTATACAACAACTAAATGTTACCGGGAAGCCATTGAAGCGATCAATAATGGAAGTTATAATCAGGAAAGGATTGAGCACTGGAAAAAAGAGTTACAGTCGGTTTATAACAGGGAATTTTGGGAAGGTTATTATTTGGGCAGGAAACTCGGAGAATGGACAACTAATCCCGGCAACAATGCAACTCAAAAGAAAATATACATTGGCAAGGCGAATAAATATTATCCGGCAATAAATGTTGCTGAATTTACGCTTGAAGCCGGAGTGCTTAAAGTTGGAGATAAATTTATGATAACAGGCCCTAAAACCGGGATATTGCAAGACCAAATGGGTCAGTTTCGGGTAAATGGGATTGATAAAAATGAGGCTCAAAAAGGGGATTTGCTAACCATTAAAATTGCAGATCATAAAGTGTGTCAGGGGGATAAATTATATAAAGTTCTTTCAGAAGAAAATGTATAAAATCATTTACTACCGTAATAAATGTATAGGCTGCGGCATATGCTGCGAGACCCATCCGGATATTTGGGCCATGTCAAAAAAGGATGGGAAAGCAGTGCTGTTAAATGCTTCATCAAAAAAGGATATATACATTTTGGATGTGAATGATGAAGCCTCAGGGGCATATCAGTTTCTTGTAAAGGCATGTCCGGTAAATATAATTAAGATAAGATAGACTGTTTCCACTGTTTTTATGCTTTCGACGGGAAAAATTACCCGTTGTTTTTTAAATCTTCGCCACAAACGTTTCACGCGAGATTGCTTTTAGACAATCCGTATATAGCCGGCACTATCTTACCGGGTAAAACTGAGCCTCTGGCATTAAAGGGAACACAGCTATCAGGAACCGTTCTGTATAATGAAATTCCTGATCATATTAACCCAGCGGCTTATTACCACAAAAGATTTCCTTTTGCACTGGCTAAACCGGGAGAGGTTTGGTGCATCCGGCCTGGAATGGTAAAAATGACCGACAATACAAATATATCAAA
>JBAZCD010000340.1:0-3963 GCA_041671205.1 Pedobacter sp. | reverse complement strand
TTAGGTAAGGGCCGGGCAAAAAGGCATGTTTGAGGGTGACCTTGTTCAGGGTGAACTCGAAATTGGACAGGTTGCCTCATTTGTGCATGAAATAAAACCTGCAGCACAGATCCTGAATGAGATCTGGGAGGAATTTATAAAAGAAAAAGAGTGCATCTGTAACTTGAATTTTAAGAAAAATAATTTATGAAACATCTCGATATCAGTATTAGCGGGAAGGTGCAGGGCGTTTTTTTCAGGTCAATGACTAAGGCTGTGGCTGATCAGCTTGGGATAAAGGGGACTGCACGCAACTGCCCTGATAGCAGCGTTTTTATTGAAGCCGAGGGTGATGATTTTTCGCTGGAACTGTTTCTGGAATTTTGTCATAAAGGCTCAGACAGAGCCGTAGTTGAAAATGTATCCCTCAGCGAAGGTGAATTGAAAAACTATGTTAATTTTGAAGTAGTAAAAAAGTAGTTTTATTCATGCTAATCTTATCTCTCCTTGTCAGCAATTAAGAAATTTGCAGGTCAGACTGCTATTTACGGGATAAGCACAGTAATTACCCGCTTTCTCAATTTTATTCTGACCCCTGTTTATGTAGGGCTCTATCCGCCAAAGGTTTACGGAATATTTTCATTAATGTATAGCTGGGCATCCATGCTTAATGCTATCCTGGCATTTGGTATGGAGACTACCTATTTCAGGTACCTCAGCAAATATGAGAATGATAAACAAAAGGTATATAATAATACCTTCATCACAGTTTGTTTAATGGCTATGATGTTCCTGCTTTTCACCCTGCTTTTTGTGGATGATATTGCGGTATGGATGCAGAATGACAGGGTTTATGATCCTGATTATGCCAGGTACATCAAATATTTCATTTACATTCTGGTTATTGATGCCCTTACTGTTATCCCCTTTGCGAAAGTGCGTGCAGATGGCAGACCAATCCGCTACAGTCTGATCAAGTTCGCTAATATCCTGACCTTCATTGGACTGAATATCCTGTTTATATTTGTTCTTCCAATGGCAATAAAGCAGGGGTGGGCAGGTGCTGAGTGGATCAGCAGCTGGTACAGGGAAGGCTGGGTAGGCTATGTATTCATCTCCAACCTGGTCGCCAGTTTGCTGACACTATTGCTTTTGATCCCGGAGATTCTCGGACTTAGATTGAAATATGATCTTGCAATGCTCAGGGAGATGTTTGTTTATAGTTTCCCGGTACTTATCGCCAATATTTCTTTTATTATTAATGAGAACATTGACAAGGTATTTCTTGGTCAGCTATTGCCTTCAGACATCTCAGAGCAGCAGGTAGGTATCTATGCCGCCTGTTGTAAAATTGCGGTATTCCTCAGTATTTTTATTAATGCCTTTCGTTTGGGTGCCGAACCTTTCTTTTTCAGCCATGCGAAAAACAAGAACTCTTCCGAAACGTATGCACGGATCATGAATTTCTTTGTGATTGCCGTATGTCTGATCTTTGTTCTGCTGGTTGCCAATATCGAGATCCTGAAATACTTTATTAAGGGAAGTGATTCTGCTGAACAGGCACTTTACTGGTCGGGATTACGCATTGTACCGATTTTATTATTCGGTTATGTTAGTCTGGGGATATACATCAATCTGTCAGTCTGGTATAAATTATCTGATCAGACCCGCTATGGGTTGTACATTTCCGGGATTGGTGCATTGATCACAATCGTACTGAACATTGTTTTCATACCGAAGTACAGTTATATGGCTTCTGCCTGGATCTCGCTGACAGCTTATACGGTGATGATGGTTTTATCGTATATCTGGGGCCAGAGAAACTATCCGATCCCGTATAAACTCAGAAAAAATTCATTGTATTTGCTGGCATCCATTTGTATCGTTTTTGTAGCATTTGTAGTATTTGATCGCAATCTGATCATTGGAAATGCCTTGTTTCTTATATTTACCTTTACAATCCTTTTTATTGAACGAAAGGAATTAAAGTCAATTTTAGGCATGAAATGAATATCCGCATTATAAACAAATCAAATCATCCGCTGCCAGCTTACGAAACTGCCGCATCCGCAGGGATGGATCTCAGAGCCAATCTTTCGGGAACCATAATTTTAAAACCGATGGAGAGAAAGCTGGTACCAAGCGGTTTGTTTATCGAACTTCCGGTTGGGTTTGAGGCTCAGATCAGGCCCAGAAGCGGACTTGCATTGAAGCATGGGATCAGTATCCTGAATTCTCCGGGAACTATCGATGCAGACTACAGAGGAGAAATAAAGATCCTTCTGATCAATTTTTCTGATGTCGATTTTGAAATCAGGAATGGCGACCGTATTGCCCAGATGATCATTTCAAGGCATGAGCAAGTAAGCTGGGAAGAAGTTGAAATATTAACTGAAACGGTTCGTGGCTCAGGTGGTTACGGCCATACGGGATTATAAATATCATGATTAAAGGATCCCTGCTTACATTGATTTTTGCGTTTTGCGCATTCACATTATCAGCCCAGAAGAGCAGGCAGGGAAAGGATGAGGCTGTAATTGTAGTTGGAAAAGTATTAAATCAGAAAGACAGCATCCGGGTAAAAGAATTATTTTTTGATGGCCTGCAGGAAAAAATTTCAGCGAATTATGCTCAGGCGGCATCCAGTTTCACAAAGGTTCTGGAGCTGGACCCTGCGAATGATGCCGCGATGTATGAACTTGCGAATTTAAGTTTTGCTGAAAACAGGCCGGATGATGCAGAGCGACTGGCCAGAAATGCAGTTACCGTTAGTCCGGAGAATGAATGGTATTGGGTATTGCTTTCTGATATCTATAAAAAGACTAACAAAATAACTGAATTGGTCTTTGTTCTTGAAGAACTTTCAAAAATAGCACCTAAAAATGAATCATATTACTATGACCGGGCTAATGCCCTGCTGATCCTCAAAAAAGTTGATGCAGCAGAAAATGCCTATGATGAAATAGAAAAAAGATTTGGTTCATCAGAAGATCTGGTAACTGCGAGGCAGCGAATTCTGATGCAGCAGGGTAAATCTGTAAAACTTACAGAAGAGCTGGAAAAACAAATTAAATCCAATCCCGAAGAATTAAGAAATTATATTTATCTCGGCGAGGTACTTTCCAAATCAGGAGACAAGTTAAAAGCAGTCGAGATATTGAACAAAGCGAAGCAGGTTGCCCCGGCTAACGCCATGGTTCGTTTGGCTCTGGCCGATAACTATAAGGCGCTGAAGCAATATGAAAACACCTTTATAGAACTGAAAGTTGCTTTTGCTGATCCTGATCTGAATATTGATGAAAAAGTGAGGATCGTCCTGTCCTTTTTCCCGATGTTCGCTGATATGAAAGCCAGAGCTTATGCAAATGAACTGGCATCAATCATGGTTCGGGTACATCCTGATGAAGCCAAAGCCTATGCTGTTTATGGAGATGTGCTGTTTCAGGAACGAAAATATGCTCAGGCTCAGGAATCGTATAAAAAGGCACTGGCGATCAACGATCAGGTCTACCAGATATGGGAGCAGCTATTGCGTATTGAAGTTAGCCGCGGCGAATTTCAGCAGGCAATTACTGATGGAGACCATGCTCTGAACATATTCCCTAATCAGGCGGCACTATACTTATACACGGGTATTGCCTATGCCCAAACTCAAAAACATGAAAAGGCGATAACTTATCTGAAAAGCGCTGCGGACCTGGGAGCTGAAGATAAAGAAATACTGGTACAGGTCTATTCGACGATGGGAGACTCTTTCAATTCACTTAAAAAGTTTAAGGAATCTGATCAGGCATATTCCAAAGCACTGGAACTGGATCCACAGAATAGTTATGTTCTGAATAATTATGCTTACTATCTATCGTTAAGGAGGGAGAATCTCGATGAAGCAGAGAGAATGTCGAATCGGTCGATCGAGCTCGATCCTGATAATGCATCTTCAGAAGATACCTATGCCTGGATACTGTTCAGACTAAAGAAATATTC
>JBAZCD010000339.1:0-3975 GCA_041671205.1 Pedobacter sp. | reverse complement strand
ATGTATTGAATTCATTATCCGCGATTTTAACACGGAATTATTGAAAAGTCATGAACTGATTCTGGAACAAATTGTACAGAAAATTTTGAAGGCTTATCCCAATTCAGGATATGAATTTATTTTGGAGGAGCAATACCGGAACATGAAATCGGTTCTTGATCAATATCCGCAAATTGTGAAGGCAGGAATAGAAGCTATTGAAAGGAGCGGATTAACAGCCAGATTACAGAGCATCAGAGGAGGAACAGACGGTTCAAGGCTCTCATTCATGGGTTTACCCTGCCCCAATATATTTGCCGGCGAGCATGCCTTTCATGGAAAACAGGAGTGGGTATCTGTTCAGGATATGCAAAAGGCTGTTCAAACTATTATCAATCTTGCATTGATCTGGGAACAGAAGAGTTAACACCAACTCATTCTATTAATTAAGATCTTAACACAAATTAACATAGCTGCTAATCTGCCTAATGTATCTTTGCAGATTCAGAATATTGCGGGGATCGTATATAATAACAATTGTAATGAAATCATTACGAACTCTATTAAACCTTTATCACACACCTAGTCTAAAAATCGTATGAAGACAAAAATCAAAAATTTTTTAGTTCTCTCATTATCCATATTTCTATTTGCTTACCTGCCTGCGTATTCGCAGAAAAAAGCAGAGCTGATAAAATCACTATGGGCTGATAAACCAATGCTAATTGACGGCCTGCTAAATGACTGGAATGATAGTCTTACTCTCTATAACGATGCCTCAAAACTATACTACAATATTGCCAATGATGATGAGAACATCTACCTGGCCATAAAAAACGGCTCCAGAGAAAGTTTAACCAGAATTCTGGCAAGAGGAATAAGCTTTTCAGCCAATATCGAAAGTAATAAGAAAACTCCTGCAATGGTAACCTTTCCGGTTCTCGACCGGACCCCGGGAAAAAAGCGAAATGAAACAGAACAGCCGGAGCCGGAAGAAATACAAAGGCAGATTCTTTCCAGAATAAAAGAGATCAGAGTGGATGGCTTCAAGGAAATTATTGACGGAGGTATTTCTCTTTATAATACCTATGGAATAAAAGCCGCCGCAGCGTTCGATTCAAAAAATAACCTGGTTCAGGAGATCGCAATACCTCTCCGCTTACTGGGGATTGAACCCGGCAGAACCGAACCGGTAACATACAGTATCCGGATTAATGGATTTCAGGGACCAGCGGCTGTTCAGCAAAGGGATATGAATGAATTCGATGATATGTATGGTGGAAGATATGGCGGGAGATATAACGGCAGGTATGGCCGAAACTATGGTGGAATGTACGGTGGGATGCCTTCCAGAAATTACCCTGCGGCCAGAATATCAACATCGACAGAATTTTTTATAAAAAGCACTCTCGCTGTGAAGCAATAATAATAAACAATCCCTGAGTATGAATTACCCGGAGAGGAATACAAGCAATTATGAACCAAATAAAAACACATATGAAAAAATTATTACCCTTAATTATCGGTTTTTTTATCAGTTACGGTGCTTTTGCACAAACAAGCCGTGATATTAGCGGGGTAGTAAAAGATTCTACCGGAACCAGTATCATTGCAGCTACTGTTAAGTATATTGCGGGTAAGGATACTTTGTTTACCAGAACTGATGTTGACGGCAATTTTACTTTTAAAGGGGTTAAATCCTCAACTTTCCTTCTAACGGTATCAAGTTTAGGATATCAGCCCTTAAATAAACGGTTTTTATATAAGGACGGCGAGACGGCAATCAAATTAGACCCAATCAGTCTGAAAACAGAAAGCAGGGTACTTTCAGAAATTGTGATTTCAGGTACTCCTTCTGTCACTATAAAAGAGGATACTGTTATTTACAGGGCCTCTGATTATCCTCTCCGGGAAAATGCACTGGCGGAGGATCTTCTGAAGAAATTACCCGGGGTTGAGGTTGATAAAGATGGTAATGTTACCGCCCAGGGTAAGGCGATTACCAAGGTACGGGTAAATGGCAAGGATTTTTTTGGCGGTGACGTAAAAACAGCTACCCAGCAGCTCCCTGCTAATATACTTGAGTCTGCACAAATTATTGACGATTACGGAGATCAGGCAAACCTGACCGGGATTAGAAACGGAGATCCTGAAAAGATTCTGAACTTTACGATCAGAGCAGATAAAAATAAAGGCTATTTCGCCAGAGGTACAGTTGGAGGTGGTGATAAAGAACGCTATCAGGCTTCATTGACAGCTAATACCTATAATAATTCTGAGCAGTTTTCTTTTATTGGGAATCTGAACAACACCAATAGCTCTGTGTTCAACTTTAGTGGCGGCGGCGGATTTAGCGGAGGTGCCCGTGTTCAGGGTGCCGGCGGTGGCGGAGGAACCCGCTTCATTGGTGGCGGTATGGGCGGAGGTGGTTTCCAGGGTGCAAACAGTGACGGGCTCACTTCAGTTGGATCGATCGGACTTAATTATCGTAAGGATTATGGTAAAAAAGTAAGTTCATACGGGAATTACAGTTTTTCAAATCGTAATAACGATATGATAAGCGATCAGTTAAGACAGGAAAATTTTCAAAACTCACTCATCTCAACCGATCAGAATTCAGTTAAAAATTTGATCAATAATAATCACCGCTTTGGCTGGAATCTTGAATATCGTCCCGACAGTATGAACTTTATTAAATTCAGCCCTACATTCAGCTATGGTTCATCAGTAGATAATGGAAATATAAGTTATTTACAATATGATAACGCTCGTCTAAGTTCTGACGGTACTACACTCAACAGTACAGATTCTAAAAATCCCAATTTCGGAGCAAATCTCTTATTAAATCATCGCCTCCAAAAAAGGGGAAGAAATCTATCCTTATATATTTCAGCCAATAACGCGAAAACAAAACAGCAGGACGATCAGCTGACTCAATATATTAACTATATCGTGAATGGCGGAAATACAAGCGTTTACAGAAATCAGGACTTATATGATAATAACAGAAACTCTAACGTTAATGCCAATCTGTCTTATAATGAGCCGCTCAGCCCTAAATCCAATCTGGAGTTCAATTACAATCACAGTACCACAACCTATAAAAATGAAAGGGAAACCTATGATATTAGTCCGACCGGAGCATCAAGCTATAACACAAGTCTGAGTAACGATTATAATTATTCCTTCAGTACCAACAGGTTTGGATTGAATTACAGATTTAATGAGAAAAAATACAATTATTCCTTCGGACTGAGTGCTCAGCCAAGTGTTCTGGAAGGCAGATCAGTGGTTAATGGAATCACTACCCCTAACCGGAATACAGGATTTAATTTAATCCCTTCTGCAAGGTATTCCTATAATTTCTCAAGAACCAGAGCTGTAAATGCATTTTACTTTGGCAGGGCAAATGAACCAACCTATATTCAATTACAGCCAACTCCGGATATTTCAAACCCTCAGTACCCCGTATATGGAAATCCGAATCTGGGGGCTGAATTCACACATATCCTGAACTTCAGGTACAATAACTTTAATTTCAACTCCGGAGATGTATTGTTTTTTAATTTATCAGGTAACTATACTGAAAATAAGATCGTATCAAATATTGTCCGTTCTATGGATCCGGCAGTGGGCTTGGTTCAGGAAACCCGTTATCTGAATACTGATGGTTATTATACAGCCAACGCTTTCTATAATTTTTCCAAACCATTCCAGGAGAAGAAGTATGTGTTTTCATTCAACGGATCGGCTAATTACATCAATAACATTTCGTACACTGATAACGTAAAGAATACCGGCAAGAACTGGATCTTTTCGCAGGGTCTGAACATGCAGATCAACCCGAACAAGAATCTTGAGTTCAATCCCGGATTGAGGTACAGCTTTAACAGCAATTCAAATGATGCAATTACCAATAACAATACAAAGGTTTCAACCTACTCACTGAATTTTAATACCAGGGTCTACTTTCTGAAAACCTGGCTTATTGGTTCA
>JBAZCD010000338.1:0-3989 GCA_041671205.1 Pedobacter sp. | reverse complement strand
CTGAACATTTACTTTTGTCTATCCTGAGGGATGAGGACAATATTGCTTCGCAGATACTTCAGCAGTATAATGTGAACTACGATACTTTTAAGGCTGAAGTAGAAAATAATAAGGAGGGTTTCCGTGATGAAGCTCCGGGAGGATCTCCTGCCGGTGATGATGATTACAGGGAAGAGGAAAGCTTCAGCCAGCCTAAAAAAGTATCCGACATCAAATCAAAAACCCCTGTCCTGGATAATTTCGGACGTGATCTTACCCGGGCGGCAGAGGATGGTAAATTAGATCCGATAGTTGGACGTGAAAAGGAAATTGAGCGTGTTTCCCAGATATTATCCCGTCGTAAAAAGAATAATCCGATTCTGATCGGTGAACCAGGTGTAGGTAAATCTGCCATTGCAGAGGGACTTGCATTGCGAATTATTCAGCGTAAAGTGTCGCGCGTGCTGTTCAATAAAAGGGTAGTTACTCTTGATCTGGCATCGCTGGTTGCCGGAACTAAATACCGTGGTCAGTTTGAAGAAAGAATGAAGGCAGTGATGAACGAACTGGAGAAATCTCCTGATGTCATTCTTTTTATTGATGAGATCCATACCATTGTTGGTGCAGGCGGAGCTTCAGGTTCACTGGATGCGTCCAATATGTTTAAACCTGCTTTAGCAAGAGGTGAAATTCAGTGTATCGGTGCAACAACGTTGGATGAATATCGTCAGTTCATTGAAAAGGATGGCGCCCTCGACCGCCGTTTCCAAAAGGTAATGGTTGAACCTGCAACTCCGGTAGAGACCATTGAGATCCTGAACCGTATTAAAGAAAAATATGAAGAGCATCACGGTGTTACTTATACCGATGAGGCAATCAATGCATGTGTTAGCTTAACATCGCGCTATATTACAGACCGATTCCTTCCGGATAAGGCTATTGATGCCCTGGATGAATCAGGCTCAAGAGTTCACCTGACCAATATTCATGTGCCACAGAATATCATCGATGTGGAGCAGAAGATTGAGGAGATCAAGATTGAGAAGAACAAGGTAGTGCGCAGTCAGAAATATGAAGAAGCAGCTAAACTTCGGGATACTGAAAAGAATCTGCTCGAAGAACTCGAAAAAGCGAAAAGTGAATGGGAAGCAGAAACCAAGACCAAACGCTATACCGTAACTGAAGATAATGTTGCAGAAGTAGTTTCCATGATGACCGGTATACCTGTTCAGAGGGTTGGCCAGACAGACAGCATCAAATTACTGGGAATGTTTGATGCGATTAACACCAGAGTGATCGGTCAGGAAGATGCAGTTAAGAAATTAACAAAGGCAATTCAGCGTACCCGTGCCGGATTAAAAGATCCTAAAAAACCGATTGGCTCATTTATTTTCCTGGGTCCAACAGGTGTGGGTAAGACTGAACTGGCTAAAGAACTTGCCCGTTTCATGTTTGATACCGAAGATGCTTTGATCCAGGTTGACATGAGTGAGTACATGGAAAAATTTGCTGTTTCACGTTTGGTTGGAGCGCCTCCGGGATATGTTGGGTATGAAGAAGGCGGACAACTGACCGAGAAGGTAAGAAGAAAGCCATATGCAGTGATATTACTTGATGAGATCGAGAAAGCCCACCCTGATGTGTTCAACATACTTTTACAGGTGCTTGATGAAGGCCAGTTAACCGATAGCTTGGGCCGGAAAGTAGATTTCAGGAATACCATCATCATCATGACATCCAATATTGGAGCAAGGCAATTGAAAGATTTCGGCCAGGGTGTTGGTTTCAGTACTGTGGCAAAATCTTCGCAGGCAGATACTTACTCAAGAGGGGTGATTGAAAATGCATTGAAACGCGCTTTTGCTCCGGAATTCTTAAACAGGGTTGATGATGTGGTTGTGTTTAATTCACTGACCAAGGAAGATATCTTTAAGATCATTGATATTGAGTTGAAATCTCTGTTCGACAGGATACACGGATTAGGTTATGAGGTCAAACTTACCGAAGCGGCAAAAGATTTTATTGCTGAAAAAGGGTATGACTCAAATTTTGGTGCACGTCCATTAAAACGTGCGATCCAGAAGCATCTTGAAGACCCGATTGCTGAGGAGATCCTTAAAGGAGAACTTACTGAGGGCGATACCATGGAGGTAGATTATGACAAGGAAAAAGAAGAGATCCGGATCCTGTCAAAAACCAAGGCTGTAAAGCGCAAGAAAGAAGAAAAGAAGGAAGAGTAAAATCTGATCCTTTCAATAAAAAGGGGGAACAGTTGCAACTGTTCCCCCTTTTTTTACGTCTTCTAAGTACAGGCCTTTCCTGTTCAACGTTATGAAAAAGTCAGTCCTTCTTTTAGCCCTGGGAATATTATTAGTGAGTGCGGGATGTAAAAAGGAATATATTGTTCCTAACCGCACCGTTTTTGCAACCCTTAATTCAGGTAACTGGATTAAGCTTGATGGCGGACGTAATTATACGGCTTCTATCAATATGCCTGAAATCGACAATTACTTCAATGATCACGGAGCTGTACTTGTTTATATTTCTTTTGATAATGGAACCTATGAACAGATTCCTCAGGTCTATAATGGCGTATCCTATAGTTATCTGATACGTTCCGGGCAAATCGTTTTAGAAATACAGAGTTCTGATGGAGTGGGACTGATTACTCCTCCGGGTTCGGTAAAAGTGAAGATCGTTCTGATCGAATCGATCTGAGAATTCCAAGTAAAAAAATACCCGGGAACGAAAAGCTTCCGGGTATTTTTTTATTTGTTTTTTTGACCGATCAGCTGTTTTCAACGCCTAATCTGTACATCACATCATCACTTACGCCGGTAGAAGAATATCCGCCGTCATGGAAAAGGTTTTGCATGGTTACCATACGGGTAAGGTCAGAGAAAAGGGTGATACAGTAATCCGCGCAGGATTCAGCATCTGCATTTCCAAGTGGAGCTATCGCATCGGCATAGTCATAAAAACTGCCAAAGCCTTTAATTCCCGTACCTGCAGTAGTTTTGGTTGGAGATTGTGAAACGGTATTGATACGAACTTTTTTATCCAGTCCGTAGTGATAGCCGAAACTCCGGGCGATGGATTCAAGCATCGCTTTTATATCAGCCATATCGGTATAGAAGGGATAAGTACGCTGTGCGGCCATATAGGTCAGCGCAACAACGCTGCCCCATTCGTTTATTGCATCCAGTTTCTTGGCAACACTTAACATTTTATGTAATGATAAGGCCGAAACATCTATTCCTTTCTGAAAGTATTCGTAGTTAAGTTCCGGATAAGGGATCTTTTTGCGGATGTTTACGCTCATACCAATGGAGTGAAGAACAAAATCGATCTTGCCGCCAAGAATTTCCTGAGATTGTGTGAACAGGTTGGTCAGGTCTTCAACACTCGTAGCATCAGCCGGAACGATCTGTGATCCGGTCGCTTCTGCAAGTGAGTTGATCTCACCCATGCGCATTGCAATCGGTGCGTTGGTTAGAACAAATACAGCACCTTCTTCATGAGCTTTTTCTGCAACTTTCCAGGCAATTGAATTTTGATCCAATGCTCCTGAAATGATTCCTCTTTTACCTTTCAGTAAGTTATACATATAATTGATTTTGGTTTTTGACGTAAATAAAAAGGTAAAGTTATTATTAATCTCTAATTCTAAAACTCTTTAAAAATTTAAGAGCAATTCCCGGGCATTTTGAATTGCAGATTCTCCGGGATTATTTCCGCTAAGCATTTTTGCAAGCTCCAGGACCCGTTTTTCATGGTCCAGTTCCCTGATATTGGTATGTGTCATATCATTTTCTTCATCCTTATAAACACAGAAATGGGTATCTCCTTTGCTGGCTATCTGCGGCAGGTGAGTAATTGCTATCACCTGCATATTTTTTGATAATTTCTCCATAATATTTCCAACTCTTAATGCGACCTCACCGGAGATTCCGGTATCGATCTCATCAAATATTATGGTAGGAAGTGCGGTATGTACGGCAATAAGGGAT
>JBAZCD010000337.1:0-3999 GCA_041671205.1 Pedobacter sp. | reverse complement strand
GCCGGTTCACCATGCCCCTGACCACCTGAATAGATTTCAAGGCCATGTTCACGTTTCAGGATCAGCCTTGCCAACTGCCCGGTTTGTTTTGAAAGATAGGCAGTAAAATATTCATTCTCGATATCAAGGCCGTAACTCTCTCCTGTCACCTTCAGATCAGACTGATAATTAGGCAATTCAGCATCCGGGTTACCGTAAAAAACAATGTAGCTTTTTTTCTCTTTACCCTGATTATCTGCAAGAAACAATAATTTACAGATTTTTTCAGCCCCCCGTCTGATTTCTGAAAAAACCTGTGAGATCACTTCAGTCAATACTCCATCCTTTACCTCTGCAACCCGGATCTCGCGTGCAAGTGAAGCTGCCTGTATCGACTGAAAGCTTAATAAAACCTCTACAGGCTCTGCTTTACGCTGAATACCTGCCTTCTCTTCCAGGTTCAGCATTTTGTAATACTTCCATCCAATTGCCCAGTTTTTCCAGGCAGCAGGAAGTGAAGCCACCGTACCAAATTGATCTGCCCCGATCAAAGGTTTACCTAAATTCTCAGCTTCAGCCTGCGCCTGAATTTCCGAAATACGAAGCGAATTGGTCAACGCCCTTGCCAGACGATAATCTTTCTTATCCCATGCTTTCTGAAGCATTTTCATCTTATCCTCGAAACTATCTGACTGACTGGAGGCGGATTCTCCAATTGAAACAGATTCTTTCACAAAATTCTCAATGCCAGTCTGTCCTTCAGCTTTAGAGCTTAGTGGTAAAGTAAGGCCGGCAACACCCATTAAACCCATACCCAGGAATTTACGACGCTTCATAGAATCTGAATCTTGAGGTTCGGACTCAGTCGCCGACGTTTCTGCAGGCAATATATTATCCGCATATTTCCTTCCGGAGGCGCCTTCATTAAGTTTTAATACTGATTTAGATAGATTAAATTTCTTCATTTCTTTATCTCATTATTTTAAGAATATAATAGAAAGTACTTAAAAGTATATTCTGTTTTTAAGCATCAAATTCCAAGTTTTTTACGACCTTCCTTAGTAATAAAATTAGAGTTCCACTCTGGATACCGGGTTTGTTCAACAATCACTTTTCGGACACCCGGGATTTCTGTTAAAGCCCCCATAATCGTTTTTGATACGGCTCGATGTACTACACTCGAACCCCAGGTAAAGAAGCTTGATAAAGGTCTGCCTCTATGCGGCATCGTCATCAATACTTTAACAACCCCAACATCATCAACCGAAAGATCATAGATATAACCCAGCTCAACAATACTTATATCAGCGATGTATAATTGCTGGTCTTTGCAATTTTTTAAAGCATCCCATAATATTTGTTTGGAAACCGTACTATTTTGAGCTTCTCCGGGACGGGCAAGCTGTTTAAGATTTAACCTTTCTGAAAGATTAACCGGCAGAGCAGTAGAATAAGCTGTTAATGGACTCATCAGTTCTTTTCTTAAATTTTCGATCCTCGCGGGTCCATCTTCAACTGTAAAGGGAATAGTCACATAGGCATTTTTTTGCCGGAGTATTGCCCCTTCAGGTACGATCTGGTTTCTTTCAAGCGGGTAACGTACCCAGGTAGTCCCTGCCCATTGATAATAAAACAGGGAAGCACCCGTGTGAAGAAACTTAGTCAAAACTTCTGCAGAATGCTCTAAATAAAGCCCAACAAAAGAATCCCTGGAATCTTTATTAAAGAAACCAAAACCTTTTATACTGAATCTGTCAGCTTCGTCTATTTCTCCAATTCTTAATTTTTCGTCTGCACCCATCCACAGACTTCCTGTAAAAGGCTGGCCCGCAAAAACCCATTCATCATCTCTCAAGGCAGTAGCCACAAATTGTTTAATGGCTTTCATCTTGCCCAATTTATGGAAGTACGGCAAACCTGCATAGAAGCGATATTCAATATCAATATTTAACCGGGCAGGATTATAAATCGGATGAATAGCAGATCGTGGGAATCCCCATCTTCTTACAATGGTACAGATTGGTCCTTTAACAACTTCAAAATCAGGGCATTCGTCCCAATACTGCATTCTAACTTTCATGAAATTATCTTCAGAGACATAATCGTGAGCCCAGTCAATACATGGAATTTCTCCATGATCCGGACCACCGGCATAAAGTTCAACTCCATGCTCCCTTTTTATGGTCATCCGTTCCAATTGTCCGGATAGTTTAGAGAGATAAGCTATGAAATATTGATTCTCAATCTGTAAATTATAACCTTCACCCCTCACTTCCATATCAGAAGCATAGTTTGGCAATTCCGCATCCGGGTTACCATAGAAGATCAGGTAATTACGTTTCTCATTACCATTACTGTCTGCAAGGAACATCAGTTTACAGAATGTTTCGGTACCTCTCTGAATAAGGCCAAACACCTGTGATGTTACTTCTTTTAATACGCCATCCTTTACCTCAGCCACTCGAATTTCCCTGTGTGCTGAGGTCATCTGGTTGTTAGGGAAACTCAATAAGACTTCAACAGGTTCAGCCCGGCGGGAAATACCTCCCTTTTCTTCCAGACCAATGGCCTTAAAATATTTCCATCCATTCGCCCAGATTTTCCATGATGGTGGAAGAGAGGATACGTTTCCAAATTGACCTGCGCCGGAAACCGGCTTTCCAGGATCTTCATACTCAATTTGCGCCTGGATACCAGTATTTCGTATCGAATCGCTGAGTGAGCGAACCATCCTGAAATCCTTATCAGACCAAGCCTGTTGAATTAATTCTATTTTTTCGGCAAAACTATCCGATTGTTTCCTGTAAAGCTCGGTTTCTGCAAAAATCACTTCATTGACAAACTTCTTTACAGAGGTATTTTCAGTACTGCCTGCATTTAAGGGCAGACCCAGACCAGCTATGCCCAGTAAACCTTTACCCAGAAACTTCCGGCGTTCTATTGAGTTTGAATCCTGATTTTCAGGTTCATTTTCAATGACTTTTGAATGAAATGAATCTTTCACTGAATCTTTTCTGAAAGCATAATCTTCCAATTTCAATTCAGATTGATCCTGATTATTTTTTTTCACCCCTTTTATTATTATCAGGTGTTTAGAGAAATTGGGTTAATAATTGGACTTATTTATGAATTATATCCCTAACTTTTTACGTCCCTCTTCAGAGATCAGATTAGAATTCCATTCGGGATACCAGGTTTGTTCAACAATCACTTTCCGGACACCCGGGATTTCTGTCAAAGCTCCCATAATTGTTTTTGATACGGTACGATGGACAACACTCGAACCCCAGATAAAGAAGCTTGACAATGGCCTGCCTCTATGCGGCATGGTCATTAATACTTTAACCACACCATCATCGTCAACTGAAAGGTTATAGATATAACCCAGCTCAACAATACTTATATCAGCGATATATAATTGCTGATCTTTGCAATTTTTCAGCGCATCCCACAATACTTGTTTTGAGATCTGTCCGTTCTGTGCTTCCCCCTCACGGGCAAGTGTTCTTTTATTCTCTTTTGCTGTTGATGCCGCGGGCAGGGTAGCCTGGAATGTAGTTAAAGGACTTAAAAGTTCTTTTCTTAATGCTTCTATTTTGGCCGGGCCATCCGCTTCTGTAAATGCCACTGTTACATAGGCATTCTTTTGATGCAGGACTGCACCTTCAGGTACGATCTGATTTCTTTCAAGCGGATAGCGTGACCAGGTTGTACCATGCCAGTTATAATATAATAAAGAATGTCCTGAGTGAAGAAATTTAGGTATTTCTTCAGCAGAATGCTCTAAATAAAGTCCAATGAAGGAATCTTTAGAGTCTTTATTGTAATATCCAAATGCTTTAACACTGTTTTCATTGGCCTTATCTATTTCACCAAATTTCAATTTTTCATCATCTCCCATCCACAGGCTTCCGGTAAAGGGCTGTCCGGTAAATACCCATTCATCATCTCTTAATGCAGTAGAAACAAATTGTTTAACAGCTTTCATTTTACCGAACTTATGGAAAAAAGGTAACCCGG
>JBAZCD010000336.1:0-4005 GCA_041671205.1 Pedobacter sp. | reverse complement strand
TCATTATCCAATGGGGATCAGAATTATGCCTTATCGCTCTTGGATTTCTGTTCCTGTTTCTCATTGGGTACAAAAGGTATACCCTTTACAGGTCAGTCTGGATTCCAGGACTGATCATACATATGTATCTTTTCACTTTTGGGTATGGTCTTACAGTACATGTTTCTGAAAGGTTTGAGCCGGATCATTTCAGCCTGTTAAAGGCAGACTCTTTTCTGGTCAGGATACAAAATGAACCGAAACTGAGCAGGGGCATTTTGCGCTTTGAGGCCGAAGTAATAAGGATCTATGATGCCAAAACTGATCGTGATAGTAAAGGTAAGATTCAAATTGCGGTATCACTTGATTCAACTGACAGGTCTATGCCGGAATATGGAGATATGATGCTAATTCCGGCTGATTATCAGGTGATTGATCCTCCTTATAATCCCGGTGAGTTTGATTACAAGACCCTTTTGGGGAATCGGCAGATCTATTTTCAATCTTTTATTCGCAGGGACCAATTTCTGATTTTAGCATGGAATACCGGTAATCCAATTATATCCTTTGCATTGATACTGAGGAAGAAATTGATAAGCAGATACAATGCCTATCTTCCCGACCAGGATGCAGCAGCTCTTGCATCTGCATTGATTTTAGGGTATCGGGCAGATCTGAATAAGGATATTATTGAGGCTTATTCAAAAACCGGAACAATGCATGTACTTTCTGTTTCGGGTATGCATGTGGGGATTGTATTTCTGGTTTTGTCGGTTTTACTCAGGCCATTCGGCCAAAATAAATTCATGATTCTGACACGGACACTTTCAATAATTTCCTCGATCTGGTTTTATTCACTGATTACCGGTTTTTCATCTCCGGTTTGCCGGGCCGCATTGATGATTAGTTTTGTGGTATCAGGTAAAGCCCTGAACAGGAATCAGAATACCTATAATCTGATAGCAATTTCAGCATTCTTCCTGCTTTTAAATCATCCGTTTTATCTTTTTGATGTCGGATTTCAGCTCTCTTACCTGGCTGTTTGCGGGCTGGTATATTTTCATCCCAAATTATATCATTCCCTGTATTTTAAAAACAGGGTTATTGATTATGCCTGGAGTTATTGTGCATTGTCCATTGCTGCCCAGCTGGCTACATTTCCTCTGAGTTTGTATTATTTTCATCAGTTTCCACTTTACTTTCTGTTAAGCAATCTTCTTATAGTTTTACCTGTTACAATTATCATGTATGCTGGGATTTTGATTTTGATCATACCATTCAGTGCAGTTTTGAGACCTATAGGCTATTTTTTAAATGAAGTGATTAATCTGACCAACCGTATTTTATTTGAAATTGAAAATTTGCCTTTTGCAAGTGTTTCGGGTATCCGGATCAATGTGTTTCAGCTTTTTCTGGTTTGCGCATTGATCCTGTTACTGGCATTTTTGACAAGATCCAGGCAGAAGATCATTGCATGGACAGCCTGTTCTATAGGATTGGTGCTGTCTGTGAGTTTTTCGGTCAATGATATTCTTAATTTGCAGAGAAATGAACTGATCTTTTATAGTCTTAGAAAAAATACGGCCATCGGATATTTCAGTGATGGCAGAGGGCTTGTGCTGACTGATATTGAACCGTCGGATAGACTCTATTCTTTTTCTATTAAACCTGCCTTAGAAATCAGGGGAGATCCGGAGACGCTGATTCAAAAAATAGAGAATCCGGTTTCAGGGGAACAGTATTGGTCAGATTCCAATTTTATGCAATTCGGTAAATTCAAAATTCTGAGATGGAACAAAAATATTAATCTGACGAATTCTGGCTATGAATTAAATGTTGATATTTTGCTTCTGAGCGGGAATCCATATCAGAAATTAATAGATATCCGGACATGCGTCGCTTTTAAAGCGATCCTGATTGATGCCACCAATTCTGACTATAAGATCAAGGGGTGGCTCTCAGAAGCATCAAAATTGAATATTCCCTGTCATGTTTTGAAGAAATCCCCTGCTTATATTGTTAAGCTATAATAATTTGGATTAATTTTGATTTATCAGATATGCTTATTTAGGAGGGAAATCGAAAATGGAATTGCTGGAATATAAAACATCAGAAAGGATAGCGAGTATTACAATCAATCGTCCTGAAAAGCGGAATGCCTTAAATCCGGAACTCGTCAGTTTACTGACACAGGCCTTCAGAAAAGCTGTAACTGATGATCAGGTTAAGGTCATTATCTTAAAGGCCAATGGAGCGGTGTTCAGTGCCGGTGCCGATCTGGATTATCTGAGACATCTGCAGAACAATACCGAGGAAGATAACCGGAAAGATACCAATTTATTAAAGGAACTCTTTTTAACGATCTACCGATCGCCGAAATTAGTTATTGCCCAGGTTGAGGGGCATGCCATAGCAGGGGGCTGCGGATTAGTTTCAGTTTGCGATCTTATATTTACTGTTCCGGAAGCCAGATTCGGGTATACCGAAGTGAAAATTGGTTTTATTCCCGCCCTGGTAACCTGCTTTCTGCTCAGAAAACTTGGAGAGGGAAGGGCGAAAGAGATGCTGTTAAGCGGAGAACTGATTGATGCTAAAACTGCTTCTGATTATGGTTTAGTCAACTTTGTTTCCGGAAAGGATGAAATAGCCGGTGCTGTAAAATCCTATGCACATCAATTTATTCAATCTGCTTCGGCCAATTCTGTAGCTTTAAGCAAAGAACTCATTCATTCTGTTCAGGATCTTACATTAGACGAGAGTTTAAGTTTGGCCCTTAAATTGAATGTACAAACCCGTTCATCTGCCGATTGTAAAAAGGGAATATCTGCCTTTTTAAATAAAGAAAAGCTGGAATGGTAAGCCAATTCAATATTTATACAATATAGTACATGCGATCAGAGGTTAAGACAAAGAAGACCTACGAGATCTTTTTGATCGGGGATACTGGAAATGTGAACAGGCAGGGGACTGATCCTGTTTTGGAAACCATGCGATCCCATTTCGATGAAGATCAGCACTCCGCAGTTATTTTTCTTGGTGATAATATTTATCCCCGTGGATTACCTTCCGAGGGAAGCGTACTTCGTAAGGATGCTGAAGATGCATTAATCGCTCATAAGGAAGCATTAAAAAATTATCATGGTAAGGTGTTGTTCATCTCAGGAAATCATGACTGGAACAAGGGGCGAGAAGGGGGGTATGATTATATTCTGAGGCAGGAGAAATACCTTGAAAAGCTATTTGGTAAAACGGTGATGTATCCAACAAAGGGCTGCCCCGGTCCAACAGAAATCAATATTAATCCCAATGTTACAGTTGTATTAATCAATACCCAATGGTGGCTTCAGCCGGGCTATCGCCCTATCGGGCAGGATTGCGGATGCAGGGTAGAATCTGAAGAAGATTTTTTCAATCACATCATTACCATTCTGGAGAATAATAAGCATAAACGAATCGTTATTGCGGGACATGCACCGGTTTACAGTTATGCTATTCATGGCGGAAGATATAAGCTAAGGCATCACCTGTTTCCTTTTACAATTTACCACCGTAAAGCATTTATTCCTTTGCCATTAATTGGCTCTCTTTTGCCTATCTATAGAAAATATTTCGGTGCCAAAGAGGATATCGCTCATCCGCGATACAGACATTTGCGCAGGCGACTGATAGAAATCTTTAAAAGTCATCCCGGAATTATTTATGCTTCAGGGCATGAGCATAACCTACAGCACATCACCAAAGACCATAATCATTATATTGTCAGCGGTGCCGGCTCAAAGCTTAAATATGTTTTGCAGGAAGGAAAAAATCTGCAGTTTGGAATGAAGGCAAAAGGATTTTTTAAGCTGAGGTTCGAAAATGATGGCTCGGTTTATATATCAGCCTGGGTGATTGATGCAGCTGATAAAAATGGTAAAATGGTCTATGACCATAAAATTAATTAAGGCATCACGACCGCAAGGACCCCGGGCATACACGCTATTGATATTTCTTTTACTTTCCCGATAACCTCTCCATCTATTTGAA